>JAXDJK010000122.1:0-3941 GCA_034665665.1 Acidobacteriota bacterium | reverse complement strand
CGGCTGTACTCGACGTGTTTGATGTGGCTCCTCGGGCAGTTTTACTACCGGATGCCGGAGGTCGGCGATCCCGAGAAGCCCAAGCTGGTCTTCTTCTTCGACGAGGCGCATCAGCTCTTCGACGACGCTTCGTCCGCCCTCGTCGAGCACATCGAACAGGTGGCCCGCCTCATCCGCTCGAAGGGCATCGGCGTCTTCTTCATCACCCAGACACCGAAAGACGTTGACGAAGATGTGCTGGCGCAGCTCGGCAACCGCGTACAGCATGCCATCCGCGCCTACACGCCAAAAGATGCCAAGAACCTGAAAGCCACCGCTTCCACCTTTCCGCCGAGCGAGTTCGTGGACGTGGTGAAGTCGCTGACCACTCTCGGGATTGGCGAGGCGCTGGTGTCCGTGCTCGATCCGCGCGGCGTCCCCACGCCCGTGGCCACGGCACAGATCCTCGGCCCCTCCTCCTCCATGACCGCCATCGACGACGCCGGGTACACACGCGTCATCACCGCGTCTGCCGTGGCGACGAAGTACGCGACGCCGATCGACCGCGACAGCGCGCACGAGATCCTGGAGCGAAAGCTGGCGGAAGCGGCACACGAAGAGCGGGAAGCGGCAGACGAACGGCCGGACTACGGTGCTCCGGTGTCATTCGGTGCTTCGCGAGGCCAATCGACCGGTCGCAGAGCGTCGGCGCCCCGTCCGCGAAAGAGCGCCATCGAGCGCGTCGCCCAAAACGCCGTCAATCAGGCCGCGCGGAGCGTCACGCAACAGCTCGTGCGCGGCATCTTCGGCATGCTCAAAGGCCGCTGAGCGGCCCGTACGCCGTTCGAGACTCACGCGCAGGCGGCGCCAAAAAAGAAAGCGGGAGACCCGGCTGGCAGAGGAGGGTGTCATCCGATCCTTCCAGCCGAGTCTCCCGCTTGGGCGAGACGTTCATCGAGACCCTCCGGCTCGCGTTGCAGAGAGAGAGAGGTAGCTTCAGCAATTCCCACGGAGGCACGCCCATTCGCCCGCTCTTCCGTGGTTTGGGTCCGAGGTGGGGCGCAAACTGAAGGGTCTCGATCGACGTCTCAAAGATCCTGGAGAAAAAAAAAGAGGAGCTATACGCCCCTCTGTTGCCGTTGCCGGCGCGGAATCAAGTTCGAGTGAGAATCTACATCGTGTCTGGAGGTACTTTAGTGAGCTGCATCACAAAACTCAAGATCTACTTTTTATACCAGTCGGCATTGATCTGCGTGTAGTGCGCCCACTGGGCCGGCACCAGGTCGGCCGGGAAGATCGCCTGCACCGGGCAAGCCGGCTCGCACGCGCCGCAGTCGATGCAGACCTCGGGGTCGATGTAGAGCATCGTGTCTTCCGCGAAGCCCTCCTCGTCCTTCCGCGGATGGATGCAGTCCACCGGGCAGACGTCCACGCACGCGGTGTCCTTCGTATTGACGCACGGTTCAGCAATCACGTAAGTCATTCAGCGTTTCCCCTTCCCGGACCGAAGAATTCTACACTCGCCTGCTACTCGTTCCAGCGCCGGATCGACTCGATCATGTAATCGTTACCCATGAAGGTGACGATGTCCCCGGGCGCGTGACCGATCAGTTTGTTCGCTACTTCGGACTGGTTGGAGTAGACGCCATGCTCCGGGTCCGACTCCCACGGCCCGAGGATGGTCACGTCACGCCGCGTGTCCCCGTTGCTCAGCTCCACCTTTGTGCCGACTCGGACGACGGAGGTATCGATCTGCCCCGGCTCCAGCACCCGCACGCGCGAAATCTCGCCGGCGATCTCCCCGACCCGCGCCGAAAGGAACTCGGCCCGCGACCGTGCCGCCTTGTACTCGAAGTTCTCGCGCAGATCGCCCATCTCGCGGGCGGCCTGCAGGGCCTTCGAATTCGTCGGAATCTCGACGTTCTTGAGGTGGTGCAGCTCGCCGCGCTTCTTCTCCAGCGACTCGGCCGTCGCGTACACCGGCTCCGCTTCCTGCTCGCGCAGTTGCGGGAACTTCATCAGGGCCGCGTTCTTCACGATCTCGCGGCGGTACTCCTCGAGCGCGCCGTAGCGGTCGAGCGTCTCGACGAGCCGGCGGGCCTGCTCCTCGTTGTCCTGGTTCATGACGATCCGGATGGCCAGGCCGCCCTTCTCGAAGAAGTCCTTCAGCCGCGCCCGCACGCCCGAGAACTCGTCGTGCGTCAGCGCATCCAGCATCTGAAACAGGATCGAGTACGTGGCCTTGGCGCTGAGCGACTCGTCGTCGTTGAGGCGCTTGATGTACCAGTAAAACGCGCGGGGATGGCGACGCGGGTAGCGGACCGTCTCGTCGAGCAGGCGGTCGCGAATCTCCGTCTGGCCGGCTTCCTCCAGCTCCGTGATGATGCTGGTCAGCAGCTTCGGATCTTCATCGATGAAGAAGACCTCGGCGTAAACCTTCGGCCAGTCCGGATGCCGCTGACGGACGATGTTCAGCGCCTTCTCGCGCAGCGTCTTGTCGCTGATCGCCGCGATCGTGCGCGAAGCCATCGGCCCGGTCAGCAGCGAGGCCGGATCGATGGGCGATTCGTATTCGGCATTCAGCGAGTCGAGCACCGTCAGAATCTGCCAGGCCTGCCCAGGATCGGTCTTGGCGACGCGGCCGGCGTCGAGCGCCAGCGCGGACGCGAAGTAGTTCGCCAGGTCCTGGCTGCGCGCGCTGTGCTTCTTGGCCAGCTCCAGCTTGTTCTTCGGCTCGGCGCGGTCGAAGTCGCGGCGGATGGCCTTCTCGGCGTCGCCGCTCGAACCGGCATACGCGTACGTCGCCTTCGCCCCCGTGCCGCTGACCACCACCTGCGGGTTCTTCCGCGCGGCCGTCCACCAGGAGGTCCACTTCTCCTCCGGCACGACGCCGATCACCGCATCGCGGAGCTCCGACATCATCATCGGACGGCCGAAGCTCGTGAGCAGCTTGCCTAAAAAGTCCGGCGGCGAGTTTTTCGCCGCGGCGCGCAGTCCCTCGGGATCACGCAGCTTGTCGCGCAGGACATGTCCTTCGGGAAGCGGCACGAGGTACTTCGCCGCAGCGCCAAGAGGAACCGAGACCCGCTTGTCCTTCTCGAAGTCGAGACGGCAGATACCGAGCTCCGGGTTGAGCTCCGTCACCACACCCGCGCCGCGGCCGGTCATGAAGAAGACCTCGCCCTCGTCGTAGGTCAGCCACATCTCGATCTTCTCGGCGCGCTCCACCGGGTTGCTGGTCGGATCGCTGAATTTCGCGATCTGGAAGGCCCGGTTGAAGTTCTTGTGCGTGCCGACGCTCTTGCGCAGGGCCTCTTCGATGGCCGGGCGCATGGTGGCCGGGTGCTTCGAGAGCCGGCCCAGCTCCTTGAGCACGGCCAGGCGTTGCGCCCAGAGCTGGCGCTCCTTGAGGCTGTCGCCCAGCAGGCCGAGGAGCGTGTCGGACTGCGTCCGCTGCTCCGCCTTGCGCAAGGTTTTGGCGAGGTTGATGAACGTATCGACGTCACTCGGATCTTTGTCGATCTGGGTCATCCAGAGCGATTCGAGTTCGTCAAACTTCTTTTTCTGTATGAGAGCGTTCGCGTCTTCGCGGAAAGCCAACGGCTTAACCCCCGGCGGAAATGAGGGGACATTGTATGCAACTACGGCTGGCGCAAACAGCCGAAGAAAAAAAAGGCGGGCCGAAGAGGCCCGCCTGGTGAGATTGACGCTGGACTTACCGGTTACCGGCGCAGCTTGACGAGTGCTTTGAACACGTCGAACGGCAGCTGCTCGGCATGCACGATGTGCCGGAGGTGATGGAGGGAGGTCTTCCGCTCCCTGACGTCTTCCAGGCTGATGTCGTGCTTCCGCAGCAGCTCGTGAGCTCTATTCTCGGACATGGACAGGATCTCCCTCTCGTAGTAGTGGAACGCGCAAGGAACGAGGGGTGACAGGGCGGTATTCCGCGCGCGATGTCGGAC
>JAXDJK010000121.1:0-3460 GCA_034665665.1 Acidobacteriota bacterium | reverse complement strand
CTCCCGTGATAGAACGTCCCGCCTATGCTGCGA
Organism: Acidobacteriota bacterium; assembly: GCA_034665665.1. GTDB lineage: Bacteria > Acidobacteriota > Thermoanaerobaculia > Gp7-AA8 > Gp7-AA8 > DASWOB01. Next base: position 3,427 of record JAXDJK010000121.1, on the reverse strand, counting down.
CTCGAAGACTACCGCCTCCCGAACGGCCTGCGCGTGGTGCTCAACGAAGACCACTCCGCGCCGCTCGTGGCGGTCAACCTCTGGTACCACGTCGGCTCCAAGAACGAGCGGCCCGGCCGCACCGGTTTCGCCCACCTGTTCGAGCACATGCTCTTCTCCGGCTCCGAGCACGTCGGCAACAACGAGCACTTCCGCTATGTGCAGTCGGTGGGCGGGGTGCTGAACGGCACGACGTTCTTCGACCGCACCAACTACTTCGAGACCCTCCCCTCGAACTACCTGGCCCTCGGGCTCTGGCTCGAGTCCGACCGCATGGGCTACTTCGCCTCCGCGCTCACCCAGGAGAAGCTCGACATCCAGCGCGAGGTGGTGAAGGAAGAGCGCCGCCAGCGCTACGACAACGTGCCCTACGGCACCGCCTTCGAGCGCATGCTGCACCTCGCCTACGATCCCGACTACCCCTACCACTGGCCGACCATCGGATCGATGGAAGATCTGGCCGCCGCCACGCTCGACGACGTGCGCGAGTTCTTCACCACCTGGTACCGCCCCGACAACTGCACCCTCACCCTCGTCGGCGATTTCGTTCCCTCCGAGGCGAAGCAGCTCGTCGAGCAATACTTCGGCGAGTTCCCCTCGGGCGGTTCGTTCCCGCCATTCGACGCCGTCCGCAAGCCGGCCGGCCACGAAACGCGGGAGACGTTCGCCTCCCCCGTCCAGCTCCCGCGCATGTACCGGCTCTACCACCTGCCGAAGATGGGCGACAAAGACTGGATCGCCGCCGACATGCTCACCACGGTGCTCACCGCCGACAAAGCCAGCCGGCTCGATCGTGCCCTCGTCCACGAGCAGCAGATCGCCCAGGACGTGGCCGCGTACGTCCTCCCGACCGAGGGCACCGGCATCCTGCTCCTGCACGCGACCGCCCGCGAGGGCATCGCCATCGAGCAGATCGAGTCCGCCATCGACGAAGAAGTGGCGCGCATCGCCACCGGCGGCGTCACGGAGGACGAGCTGACCCGCGCGAAGAACCGCGCGGAAGTCGAGCACGCGCATCAGCTCGAGACGTTCGACGGCCGCGCCGATCTCCTCGGCATGCTCAGCACCTACTTCGGCGATCCGAGCCTCATCGATCGCTGGCTCGACCCCTACCGCGCCGCCACCGCCGACGACCTCGCCCACGTCGCCCGCAAGTACCTCATCCCCGAGAACCGGGTCACCAGCTACTTCGTCCCGGAGGCGTAAGGACACCATGACCACCGTCATCGATCGCACTACCCCTCCGGCCGCCGGCGAACCGCGGCCGTACCACTTTCCGCACATCACCCGCGCCACGCTCGCCAACGGCCTGCACGTGCTGGTGGCCGAGAACCACAACGCGCCGCTGGTGTCCCTGCGCGCGCTGATCCGCTCCGGCGCCGATCACGACACCGCGCACACGGCCGGCCTGGCCGCCGTGACCGCGGACCTGCTCGACGAAGGCGCCGGCTCGCGCGACGCGATCCAGCTCGCCGAGGACATCAGCATCCTCGGCGCGGCCCTCGGCACGGGCGCGGATTGGGACGCCTCGTACATCTCCCTCGACGTGCTCTCCCGCAACACCGAGCAGGCCCTCGGCATCTTCGCCGACGTCACCGCCCGCCCCACGTTGCCCGAAGATGGCTTGGAGCGCGTCCGCGCCGAGCGCCTCAACGAGATCATCCAGCAGCGCAACGAGCCCGGCGTCATCGCCGGCAAACGCTTCGCCCGGCTCCTCTACGGGACGGGGGCGTACGGCAACTCGATCAGCGGCAACGCCGACAGCGTGGCCCGCGTCTCCATCGACGACGTCCGCAACTTCTACCGCGCCCACTACATCCCCAACAACAGCGCCGTGGTGGTCTCCGGCGACATCCGAGCCGGCGAAGCCGTGACCTTCGTCGAGCGCATGCTCGGGGAGTGGGAGCGCCGCGAAGAACCGCCCCGCCCGCGCGTGACGCCGAAGGCCGTCGAATCCTCCCGCGTCTACATCATCGACCGTCCGGAAGCCGTGCAGTCGGAGATCCGCATCGGCCACCTCGGCGTGCCCCGCTCCTGCGAGGACTACTTTCCGCTCTCGGTGATGAACGCCATCCTCGGCGGCGTCTTCAACTCCCGCATCAACCTCAATCTCCGCGAGCGCCACGGCTACACCTACGGCGCCCGTTCCACGTTCGCGTACCGCCGCGAGTCCGGGCCCTTCGTCGTCTCCGCGCCCGTCCGCAACGAAGTGACCCGCGAATCCGTCACCGAAGTCCTGGCCGAGCTCCGCCGCATCCGCACCGGCGACATCGAAGACCACGAGCTGAACGACACCAAGAGCTACCTCATGGGCGTCTTCCCCGCCACGGTCCAAACCGCCTCCGACATCGCCAGCCGCCTGGTGGACATGGAGCTCTACGGCCTCCCCGAGGACTACTTCGACCACTACCGCGAAAACATCGCCAACGTGACCAAAGAGCACATCGAGCACGTCGCCCAAAAGTACATCGACCCCGACCGCGCCATCATCGTCATCGTCGGCAACGCCAGCGAGATCCGCGAGCCCCTCGGCACGCTGGGCTACCCCGTACACGAGATGGACATCGACGGGAACATGCTGGCGGTGGGGTAGGAGCGACTCCGGACGATGGCCACGCGACGCATCGTTCCGCTGGGTGGAGGCGGCTTCAGCATGGAGCCGCGCAACCCGCGGCTCGATCTGTGGCTGCTCAGTCTCACGCGACGGCCGCGGCCCCGCGTCCTCTTCGTACCGACCGCCACTGGCGACTCGAAAGACTACATTCGCCGGTTCTACAAAGCCTTCGACCGCTTGCCGTGCGAGCCGCAGCATCTGCAACTCTTCAACCGCACCGCGGTGAACGTGCGCGAACCAATCCTCGCCAGTGATCTGATCTTCGTCGGCGGAGGCAACACCGCGAACCTCCTCGCCGTCTGGCGCGTTCACGGCGTAGACCGCGCGCTGCGCGAAGCATGGGAAAACGGTGTCGTCTTGGCGGGAGTCAGTGCAGGCGCGATCTGCTGGTTCGAAGCCGGCGTCACCGATTCATTCGGCCTGAACCTCCAGCCGCTCACCAACGCGCTCGCGCTCCTCCCGGGCAGCTTTTGTCCGCACTACGACGGAGACCCGGCCCGCCGCCCCGCCTTTCACCGCCTCGTCGCGGAAGGAGCCCTGCCTGACGGACTCGCCGCCGATGACGGAGCCGCCATCCTGTTCGAGGAAACGTCGATCGCGGACGTCGTTCGATCCCGCCCGCGTGTCGCCGCGTACCGTGTCACGAGGAACGACGACGGCGCGCTGGAAGAGCGACTGGAGGCGCGGCTGCTGCTGCGGTAGCAGCTTCTTTGTCATCCCGAGCGTCGAGCGAGGGACCTGGGCGGGTGGGGCACGGAGCCTGTGGCGCTTGCA
>JAXDJK010000120.1:0-2541 GCA_034665665.1 Acidobacteriota bacterium | reverse complement strand
GATCGTATTCGCCGTGGCCGGCGCTACGAGCAGTAGAGAGGCCCAGCGGGCCAGCTCGATGTGATCGACGCCGCCGTGCCCGGCATCGCCCCACTGATCCACAATCACGCCGTGATTCGACACGGCGGCCAGCGCCAGGGGGGAAACGAAGCGGGCCGCGTTCGGGGTCAGGATCACCCGAACGTCGGCTCCGGCATCACGAAGCCGGCGGACCAGCTCCGGCGCCTTGTATGCGGCGATGCCGCCCGTCACACCGAGAACGATGTTCATGGCGCAGCCGCCAAGCCTGTTACTCGCCGTTTTCCAGCGAGTTCGTGTCTTCCACAGGTGCGGTCATCTGCCATTTCACCTGGTTGTTCGCGACCTCTTCCATCGCGACGCGGGTCGGCTTCACAAACTGCTTGCTGCGCGTGCGCGGCTGCGCACCTTGAATCAGCTGCTCGGCTCGTTTCGAGACGAGCAGGACGTAGCGGAACTTACTGTCAATTCCTTCGGGCAGTCCTTCCATTACGTTCCTCCTCTTTGAAGCGCTCGGCCATCTCAGCGATTGCTTCGAGCGCGGTCTTCGTCTGTAGCTTCTTGGCGATGATCGCCGCCTTCAGGCATTCGCCGGCGATATCGAGGTTGTCGTTGATGATGATGTAGTTGTAGAAATCCTTGCCTTCGGCGATCTCGGCGATCGCTTTGCGGAGCCGGAGATCGATCTCAGCGTCGGTGTTGAGATCGCGCCGTCGAAGCCGGGCTTCGAGCTCGTCCAGCGACGGCGGAAAGATGAAGACGCTGAGCGAGCGCGCCTTCAGATCCGCGTCTTCGGCGATCTGCTTGGCGCCCTGGTAATCGATGTCAAGGATCACATCCTGGCCGTGGCGAAGGCGTTCCTCCACCTCGGCTTTGGAAGTTCCGTAGTAATGGGCGTGAACGTGAGCATATTCGAGAAATTCCCCTCGTGCGGCCATGGCCTCGAAGGTCTCGCGCGCCACGTAGTGGTAGTTCACGCCGTCCAGCTCCCCCGTCCGCGGCTGGCGGGTGGTGTGGGAGACGGAGAAGTAGAGCTCGATCTTGATCTTCTTGAGCTCGTTGCGGACGCGCTCGATGAGCGTCGTCTTTCCCGCGCCCGACGGACCGGAAACGATGAACAAGGTCCCGTCGGCGTGGAAATTACTCGACATTCTGCACCTGCTCGCGGATCCGCTCGACCTCCGTCTTCAATTCTACAACCAGCGTACGGATGGCCGCCGAGCGCGATTTCGAGCCCATGGTGTTGATCTCGCGGACCATCTCCTGCGAGAGGAAATCGAGCTTCTTGCCGGCCGGCTCTTTCGCGGTGAAGGTTTTCTCGATCTGGTCGACGTGATGCGCGAGCCGGGTCAGCTCCTCGGCGACGTCGCCCTTCTCCACCATCATCACCACTTCCTGGGCGATGCGGTCCTGCGGGACGTCGACGCCGGCCAGCGCGGCGATCTCCTGCACGCGCTGCTGGTAACTGGCCATGAGCTCGGCGCGCACGTCTTCGCGATGGCCGGCCAGCTGGTCGCGCAATTCGCGGATGGTGGCCACGCGTGCGGCCACATCGGCGTGCAGCGACTCCCCTTCCCGCGCCCGCATGGCCACCATCTGGGCGAAGGCTTCGCGGACGATGCGGATCAGTGCCTCGCGCTCGTCCTCGACGATCTCGGCATCGATCGGTTCGACCTGCAGAAAGTCGGGCACCCGCATGAGATCGCTCCCAGTCAGCGTCGACCCGAGGCCGAGCTCCTCGGCGATCGAGCGCAGCTGCGGGATGACCGTATTCGCGATCTGGGTGTTGATGCGCACCTGATACTCGGGCTGCTGGGTGCGCTGGACGCGGACGGAGACGTCGATCTTGCCGCGCGAGAAGACCTCGGAACCGAGGGCCCGCAGCGGCGCTTCCATGTCCCAGAGATACTCCGGGAGGCGGACGGACAGCTCGAGAAAACGGTGGTTGACGCTCTTGGTCGTCACCGTGGCGAAATAGCGCGCGGAAAGCGCGCCGGCAGCGCGGCCGAAGCCGGTCATGGATGTGATCATCGTTCGTTCACCAGGCGCTCCGCCTCATCGGCGAGCGCATTCATCGTTGCTTCGACTTTCATACGCCACTCGTCGATGTCCGCTTTGCGCGGCACCTCGAGCGGCTCTCCGTACACGAACACCGAGCGCGAGAAGGGATACGGCACCACCATCCGGTCCCACGACCCCAGGCGCTTGACGCGCCTTGCCGCGAACGCCATCGGCACGATCGGCAGCCCGGTGGCTTGTGCAGCGTATACCACGCCATCTTTCGCGATCCGCCGCGGACCTTTCGGCCCGTCGGGCGTGAAGACGATGTTCCGCCCGTCGCGGGCCTTGCGAATCAGCGCGCGCAACGCACCGCTGGCGCCGCGGCTGGAGGAGCCGCGCACGACCTCGACCTTGAAGAACTGGAAGGACTGGGCGATGTACTGGCCATCGCGTGACTTCGAGCTCATAACCGTAATGGGACGCCGGAACTTCGAGTGCAGCATCAGCAGCAGATGCTCGTGC
>JAXDJK010000119.1:0-5223 GCA_034665665.1 Acidobacteriota bacterium | reverse complement strand
ACGTGCGGCGGACCTGGTAGAACACCGGCCAGCCGTTGTGGCGGTCCGCCTCCTCGAAGAACGTCCAGGCCAGCTCGCGCGCCGCGCGCGGCGGACCGATCGGATCGCCCATCGACACCCAGCTCCGCCCCTGCACGCCGTACATCACGAAGGCGGTGCGCTCGTCGTTGACGAGGAGCGTCTTATCCGGCAGCAGCGCCAGGAAGCCTACCGTGGCCGGTGCGGCCCGGGCGATGGCCTCGACGCATGTCACGTCCGCTGGCGACGTCGCCGGCAGGTTGCGCGGCGCGGGACGCAGCAGCTTGCGCGCGGAGAACACCAGCGCCACCGCGGCCACGCCGATCGTGGCGCGCAGAAAGCGCGGCGCGTCGCCGGAAAAACTGAAGTGCCACCACAGCTCGTGCGAGTAGGCGATGCGGCGATAGGCGAAGAAGCCGAGCCAGAGGGTGGAGATGCCGGCCAGCGCGATGGCCATGACCCACGCCGGGGTGAACGGCTCGTCCAGCAGCGCCGTCTTCCGATAGAAATACGCGCGGCACGGCAGGAGCGCAGCGAGGGTGATGGCCAGCAGGATGGCCTCCTCGTAATCGAGACCCTTGGCCAGCGAGGCCACGATCCCGGCCAGCAGCAGCGCGGACGAGAGCGCCCACGCGCCGTCGAGCCGCCGCTGCACGCCGCGCGCGAGGAGCAACAGGCCGATGCCGGCCATGCTGCCCACCAGGTGCGCCAGCTCGACCAGCGTCAGCGGCACCGCGGCGCGCAATGCGTGCAGCCGTTCCGCTTCCGTGGGCGTAGCGCCGGAGGCGAGCAGCACCACGCCCGCGAGGAAGACCGCCAGCGAGAACACCGGCGGCACGAACAGCGAGAGCGTGCGGGCCACGCCGCGGCCGATGCGCGTGAGCCCCTGGCGGCGCCGCGCCACTTCCTGCACGGCCACAGCGATTCCCGCGGTAGCCAGCGGGGCCAGGTAGTAGAGGGCGCGGTACGCGAGCAGCGCGCCGGCCAGCACGCTCGTACCGGCCTGCGCGCCGAGTAGCGCAAAAACGGTGGCCTCGAACACGCCCACGCCGCCGGGCAGCGTGCTGACGATACCGAGGAGCTGCGCGGCCAGGAAGACGGCCAGCGTGGTCAGCGGATGGATCCCGCTGTGCGCCGGCAGAAGCGCGTGAAACGCGCCGGCGGCGAAGATCCAATCGGCGCTGGAGAGCGTCAGCTGCAGCGCGGCGATGGCGGGCGACGGGATGGCGACGGACCAGCGGCCGATGGCGATGTGCCTCCGCCGCGCGATCACCACCGTCAGATACGCGGCCGGCACGATCAGCAGCATCGGGCCGATGGCGCCGATCACCGGCCGCGCCGTCAGCACCACCCCGGCCATGGAGAGGAAACCGAGCCAGAACGTGACGATGCCGAAGGCGATCACCCGCGCCGCTTCGGCCGGGGTCAGACCCCACGCGGTGTACAGCCGGTACCGCAGCGACCCGCCCACGAGATTGGACATGCTGTTGCTGACGGCGTACGACACGAACGAGCCGAAAGCGGTCTTGCGCAGCGGGAGCGGGTGGCCGGCGTCGCGGATGGCCAGCACGTCGTAGCTGGCCAGGATCAGGTAGCTCGCGGCCGTGCAGAGGATGGCCAGCGCGAGACGCGGCCACGGCAACGCATCCACATACGCGGCCACGGCGCGATAGTGAAACTGCCGCAGCTCGCCGGAGATGACGCGCAGCGCGATCAGGAAGATGATGGCTTTGGCCGCGGGCAGCAGGTACCGCGTCCACCGCACCGCCGTCCCCCGCTCACGCACTGCCGCGCTCCGCACAGCCTCGGAGGACACGGCGCTCACCGAACCTCCGCCGGCACGGCCGCCGCCTGCACGATGCTGCGCGCCAGCTCGCGATAGCGTCCGCCGAAGTGGTGCCCGCCGGGCGTGGAGAGCACCAGTGCGTCGCGCGGCGTAAGCGCCGGGCAGAGGGTCTCGTCGTCGTCCTCGCCGTTCACGCAGAGCAGCCGCGGCACGCCCTTCAGCGCCTGCACGAGCGGCAGCAGATCGACCGACGGCGGCGGGGTCCCGAACGGCAGCCAGCGGATCTGCAGGTCGGCATACCGCGACGGACCGAGCATGGCCGCCAGCACGATCCGCGCGCGCTGCGGCGGGCTGCTGTTGGCCAGGATCAGCGGCACGGCGTCGGCACCGCGCGAGTAGCCGATCAGCAGCACGCGGCTCCTCCCCCACTTGGTCGTGTAACGGTCGATGAGGGCCTCCACGTCGCGGCCCACTTCCGCCGGCGTGCGGCGCTGGCTGAAGTAGCGGTTGGAGAGGAAGCCGACCACCGGGATGCCGCGCGCGTTGAGCTCGTCCGCGATCTCGACGTCGATGCTGCGCCAGCCGCCGTCGCCGCTGAGCAGCACGGCCATGTACGGCAGGACGCGGCCGTCTTTCGGCGTGCGCGCGGGGCTCTCGACCAGGAGCGAACTGTTGGCGCAGAAGGTCGCGGCCACGACGAAGAGGAGTACCGTACGGCTCATGCGGCGAGTCTGGCCGGATGAAGATGACGTGGAGATGAACGAGTGCGGGCGCTGATCGTCGAGGACGACGAGCGGCTGCGGCAGATCGTCCGCCGCACGCTGACGCGGCTGAACCTGGCCTGCGATGAGGCGGATTCTCTGGAGGCTGCCGACGAGCTGCTGGCGCTGCATCCCTATGATGTGCTGGTGCTGGACCGCCGCCTTCCCGATGGCGATGGCGTGCAGCTCTGCCGCGCGGCACGCGAGCGCGGCTTCGCCAACGGAATCCTCATGCTGACGGCTCTCGACGACGCGCGCTCCACCATCGAAGGGCTCAGCGAGGGCGCCGACGATTACGTCGGCAAGCCATTCGACGTGGACGTACTGGCCGCGCGGGTAAAAGCGCTGCTGCGCCGCAACGAGCGCCGCCCCGAGACGGTGCTGACCGCCGGCGGGCTGCGGCTGGATCCATGGAAGCGCAGCGTGTCGCGTGAGGGCGTACCGCTGGCGCTCACCGCACGCGAGCTGCGCCTGCTCGAAGCGCTCATGCGCGCACCCGGCGCGGTGGTGTCGCGCGAGGAGCTGATGGAACAGGCCTGGGGCGAGCGCGAGGAGCCGATGAGCAATACCATCGACGTGCTGATTGCCCGCCTGCGCCGCAAGCTGGAAGCCGCGGGCGAAGGGGACATGATCGAGACGGTGCGCGGCCTCGGCTACCGTCTCCGGAGCGGATGATGCGCCTGCCCGTTCGCAAAGCCCGCACGCGCATCGCCGCCACCGGCGCGGTAGTGACCCTGGTGGCGCTGGTGCTCTTCGCCGTCATCGCCCGCATCGCCATCCAGCGCTTCCTGCTGAGCGATCTCGATGACGAGCTGGAGACGCTCTCCGTGGCCCTCGGCTCCGATCTCGAGCTGCGCGGCACCACCAGCATGCCGCACGAAACACTGCGCGCCGGCGTGGAAACGAACACGCTCGTCTACCGGCTGGCACACCACGCGGCGGTGTTGTTCGACGGCCGCCGCGTGCTCGCCGCTACGGGCGACCTGGCCCGCCACGCCCGCCTCGCTGACCTGCTGGTGCTGGCCCGCCACGACGAGCGTCCGTTCACCGTACGCGAGCCGTTCACCCCGCAGGCCCGGCTCTGCCGCTTCCGCGTGACGCACCTCGGACAACAAGCGGCCGGCACGACGCTGGTGATCTTCCGCCCCATCGAGACCGTCACGCGCACGCTGGAAACAGTGGACGAGGTGCTGGCCCTGCTGGTCATGGCCGGCTTCGTGGCCTCCGCGGCCACGCTGGCCGTGGCCATGCGCCGCGCGCTTGCGCCGGTGGAGCAGATCACCTCCTTCGCCGCGAACGTGACCGCGCGCGATCTGTCGCAACGCGTGACGGTGGCCGCCGCCGGCGAGGAGTTCCGCCGGCTGGCCGACGTGATCAACGAGCTGCTGGAGCGCCTGCAGCTCTCGTTCGACGCGCAGCGCCGACTGGTCTCCGACGTCGCCCACGAGCTGAAAACGCCCGCCGCCATCATCGCCGCGGAGGCCCAGGAGCTGGCCCGCGGCCGCCTCTCATCGGATGAATCCGCGGCCGCGCTGGAGACGATCGCCGGCGCCGCGGCCGGCTTGGCGCGCGAGGTCGACGATCTGCTGGAGCTGGCACGCGGCGATGCCGCCACGGAGCGCGCCACGGAGCGATTCGCGTTGGACGACGCCATCGACGATGCGCTGGCCGCGGCCGGACCACTGGCGAAGGAGCGCGGCATTGCATTGCGCCGCGAAGGCACCGTCGGCGCGCAGGTCGAAGGCGATTACGCCGGCATGGTGCGCGCGCTGGCGAACCTGCTGATCAATGCGGTGCGTTATTCGTCGCCCGGTGTGGAAGTGCTGCTCCTCGCGCGCGGCACCGGCGACGGGTTCGCCGAGGTGGACGTGCTCGATCGCGGCCCCGGCGTGCCCGCGGCAGAGCGGGAGCGGATCTTCCATCGCTTCGTGCGCCTGCCGAACGCTCGCAAGGAACACCCGGAGGGCTCCGGCCTCGGCCTCGCGATCGTGGACCAGGTCGTCCGCCGGCACGGTGGCGTCGCCCTGGTCCTCGAGCGCGAGGGTGGAGGTTCGGTGTTCCGCGTGCGCACGCCGGTCCAGGATGCGAACGCGTCTATGGGTTAGTGCTGCTTCGCGGGGGTTAGTGCTTCTTTGCGGGGGTTAGTGCTTCTTCGTGGTGGTGGTGGATGCAGCGGCGGTCTTGGTCGTGGCAGTGCTCTTCGTGCTGACGGCAGCAGCGTGCTTCTCGGCGGTCATGATCGACGTGGCCACGTTCTGCTTGTCACGCACCATGTAGCGCACCGTGGCGGTCTCCCCCGCCTTGAGGGCCGGCCCCGTGACCTTGGTGGCAGCGTTCCACACCAGCTCCGTGGTCTTGCCGTTGGACGCCTTCAGCGAGAACGTCTTGCCCGTCTCATCGACGGAAACGACGGCCCCCTTCACGGTCTTGCCATGCGTGGCGGTGGCCTTGGCGGACGCGCCAAAGGCGATGGACATCAGGAACAGCGAGAGGATCGATACGAGGACTGCTTTACGAGAAAAGTTCATTCGGTGTTCTCCTTTCGCCACGCAGACTACGCAGAGGGAGATGAACCGAACGTGAACGGCGTGACGTCGCCGGTACACGCACAGGCGAGACGCCTGTGGGCCCTGCGGGCGAGGACGCCCGCGCTCCGGC
>JAXDJK010000118.1:0-3303 GCA_034665665.1 Acidobacteriota bacterium | reverse complement strand
CGAAGGCGGTCAGGTTCGGATCGGAGTTGCGCGCGTCGACGCGGTTGGCGATGAGCTCGGGCAGCTTGCCGCCCACTTCGAACAGCTTGTGCTTGTTGAGCTGCGCGCCCGTCAGCGCGGTGCCGGACGTGATGATGTGCCGCGGCAGTCCGCCATTGTGCGCGTCATCCATGTCGAGCGGCGGCTGCGGCGGCCGGTGTCCCGCCTGCGCCGCGACGTAGAACGGATAGCCGAGAAACTGCGGCGTCGGCCGTGGCGGCAATGCGAAGCCGGGAATCGGCACGAGGGCCGGATTCGGCGTGCCGGCGGTGAGCTCGAAGTCCGGCAGGTTCCGTGCGGCCGTACCGTCTTCGAAGACGTCGTGGTTGCGCCACAGTTCCCACATTCCCTGCGCAAAGTGCGGATAAAGGTGGCAGTGGAAGATCGAGTCGCCGACGGTGTAATTGCGGTTGCCGCCTCCGCCGTACTGGATCTCGTACGTGTACGCCGCGCCCGGCGAGATGGTCTGCGAATCGAGATACGTCGAGTTCTGGTCGTGCTCGTCCTGCAGCCACTGGTGCGCATGCAGGTGGAATACGTGCGTCTCCTTCGGCCCCGCGTGCAGGTTGCGGAAGCGCACCGGATCGCCGAGATACGAGTGGTGGACGTTGGACGGATCATCGGGATACTGCACGAGCAGCGCGGGATCGCCGTTCGGCCAGGAACTGAGGAAGAACTCCTCGAACTTGCACTCGGCGCAGTCCTTCGCCGGGCCGATGCCTTTCGCATTCGCCAGGACTGCCGCGCCCATGCTGGACGAGCCGTAGTTGATGCCCATGCCGTCGCGGATCGAGCTGATCGGATTTTCTTCGTCGGCGAGCTCCGCGAACGCCTGGTGAACGGTCAGCTCGTCGTGAAAGATCACCGTGAACTCGCGAAATGACAGCCCGCAGGTGCCGGTTGGCGCCTGTTCGGCGCACTCTTCCGATCCCGCTTGCTGATAAATGACAGCATTGAGATCGGAATGCCGGATCTCCCGCGTGGAATCGGCGATGGCCAGCTTCGCGTAATCGATTTTCGTGTAATCGGTAGTGCCGTTCGGTTGGCGCGCGGCAGCGGTGAGATCGTACGAAGTCACTTGCGATCGATACCAGCGCGACCGCGCCGGCTCGACGTTCACGGAGCCGAACAGGCCGAGGCCAGGCTGCCCGCCATCACCTTCCCCGCCTGTATGGGCGCCCATCGAGTACAGGAGATAGCCGCCCTCCTTCTTCGCATACCACTTGTACACGGCGCATCCGCCGGGAGCGACGAGCGAGGAATCGTTGTTGCCGACGAACGCGCCGTCGGACCGCAGATTGCCGGTCAGGCAGCCTGCCACGGTCGGCGGCTGCATGTAGTCGAGTCCATTGACATGAATCGACGCATGCCGCGTGGCCAGCTGCTCCGATTCCTCGGTAGGGAACGGCACCTGCTCGGTGGAGTTGTTCGCGGGAAAGAGCGAATGCCGCGGCACGGTCAGGCCGGTCGGCACTGTCGGCACGGGTGCAAGCCAGTTGCGGAATGTGACTTGAAGGCAATCGCCCTCATTGACCCGCAGCACGAGCGGCCGAGGGCGTTTGTACGACCGCAGCCGCGCATTGCCGGGGCCGGGTGTCCGGCCTACCGTCGCCTCCACGTCGTCCTGCAACGCGTAGACGAGCCCTTCCGGATTGAACGCGCCGAACCGGTTGTACTGATAGACCTGCTCGAGCGCGACCACACGTGCGGTGACAGTGTGAGCGCACGTAACCGCGGCGCGGACTTGCGTCGCTGAGAGCATCGCCACCGCCGAAAGCAGCACACGCGTGGTAGCGCGCGCCAGTACCCTGCGCCCAATTGCGGCCATGAAACCCTCCTCTACCGAACCCCTGTGGATTAGGAGTGCCGTGGAAATGGATTTCCCTACCGCCGGTAAAAACAGAGCTGCTGTGCTCGCCGTCAGGCCGGCGGTCAGCGCGCTACGCCTGAGCCAGCCGCACCGCCATCAACAACGCGTCGCCGTGTTCTGTCCGGTGCAGCCGATTCGCCTCGGTCGCGCGGTGCAGAGCCTCTTCCCAACGGCCCGCGGTCAGCGCCGCGGTGGCGGCCTTCCGGTGGTGAAACGCTGCGGCGGCGAGGCACATGAGCGGGGTGAGGTCGGAGCCGCAGCGGTGGCGAAGGCTTCGGTGCGGCTGGCGGGGAGCGGGGTGTTGCGGGTGACGACGGGGCGGAAGCAGTGGTCGGTGGGCATGCCATCGATGTAGCCGATGCACGAGACGCCGAAGCTCCAGGGGAGACGTCGACGAGGACGCGCTCGATGTCGTGGCCTTCGAGCCGCGCGGCCTGTACGCCGGCGCCGAGGCGGAAAGCTGGCCGATTCCATGATGATGGCCGGGTAGCGCTGCATCGTCATGTCCTGCACCGATGCGGAACATCGTCGCGATCTGTTCCGGCTCGAAGTACGTCCCGCAGATAGGGAGCAGGGCCAGCCGGGCTTGTTCGAGCGCGTACGGGGAGAGTTTGTTGAAGGTCTTGACGAGCGCAAGGATTTCGTCGCGGAGCCGGCGCCGGTCGTAGTTCTTGTCCGCGGCGGCGATGGAGGCGCGGCCGCCGCTGATGCGGTCGACGAGCCGCTCCGCCGTGAAGGTGCGGCCCGGCTTCTTCCGGCCGGTGGTCAGCTCGGAGAGGACGTCGCCGGCGCGCGCGGCGGGGGAGCGTGGGTCGATGGCCGCGATGTTGGCGGCGACGCGGTCGTCTTCGTGGCGATGGAAGGCGTCGATGGCGCGGATGAGCAGCTTCCATGAGGCGAGGGGAGAGCGCCGGCGGATCTGGCCGAGCGGCGCCAGCTCTTCGGGCGTTGCGTTCCGGGAAGTGACGATCTCGAACAGCTCGGCGACGACACGCGCCTCGATCGCCAGCGCGGCCGGATCGACGATCCACGGGATCAGCCGCTCTTCGAGCGCGCCGCGTTGTTCCTCGGTCGCTGCCGGCAGGTCGCGCAGGAGCCAGTCGAAGTCTCCCGCCGCGAGGCGGGCGTCGTCGAGCAATGCGGTCCACGGCTCGAGATGCGCGGGAAAGCGTTCGCGGGCGATCGACGCGGTGGCCGCCGCCTCGCGCCCTAGCCCCTCGGCGATCAGCTCCTTGATCCGCTCGGCGTAAGCCCTCACGGCCAGGACTTCTGATTCGGCGCCCGGCGCTTCGCGGACGTGGACGGGATCGCTCCGGGCGATCCGAGGATATGTGGCGAGTATGGGAAGGATCGCTCGCTCATTGGACGGCATCGCTCGGAGCGTTCCGGGGATA
>JAXDJK010000117.1:0-3724 GCA_034665665.1 Acidobacteriota bacterium | reverse complement strand
CGGTACAACGCGGACCTCTCCGCGGCCGGCCTTGCGAAGCTGGGCATCACCAACATGGTCCCGGAAAAAGTGCAGCAGCTCGACGCCATCGACCAGCTCGAGAACCTCGTCACGATCGGGCAGGCCGTGGGCGCCGAAGTGCGGCGCGAGCACTTCGGAACCTTTTTGCCATGACCAGGATCACCAACGCGTTTGTGATCCGCCCGTTCAACGAAAAATCGGGCATGAACTTCGAGACCACGCACGCGCAGTTGATCCAGCCGGCGCTGGAGAAATTCGGCGTCGAGAAGATGACCACCCTGGACATCTTCGGCCCCGGGAACATCCGCACCGACATGTTCCGCCTCCTGCTCACGGCCGACGTCGTGATCGCGGACCTCTCCATCCACAACGCCAACGTCTTCTACGAGCTCGGCATCCGCCATTCGCTGGTGAAGAAGCACACCATTCTGATCCGGGCCAACATCGACAAGATCCCGTTCGATCTGCTGACGGACCGCTACCTCGCCTACGACGCCGCCGATCCGGCCGCCTGCCTCGATTCTCTGGTGAAGTCCATCGACGCGGCGCTGCACAGCACGCACGACACCGACAGCCCCGTCTTCTCCCTGCTGCCCGGGCTCGTCGAACAGGATGCCGAGTCGTTCCTGGTCGTGCCTCCCCGCTTCACAGAAACGGTGAGCGAAGTGCGCGCCGCGAAGATCGATAAGGAGTCGAAGATCGCCGATCTGGCGCTCTTCGCCACCGAGATCGCCGGCCTGCCGTGGGAGATCGCCGGTCTCCGACACGTCGGCCGGGCGCTGTTCCAGTTGAAGGCCTACGAGCCGGCGCGGGAGAGCTGGGAGCGGATCCGCCGGACCGACGCCAACGACGTGGAGGCGAATCATTTCCTCTCCACGATCTATCAGCGCCTCGGCGAGTTGCAGCAGGCCGATAACGCCATCGACCGGGTGCTCTCGCACCCCCGGGCCACCAAGACGGAGCGCTCGGAAGCGCTGGCCCTACGCGGACGCAACGCCAAATCCCAATGGCTGGCTTCGTGGCGCGAGCTGCCTTCCGTCGAGCAGAAACGCGACGCTGCCCTGACCTCCCCCTTCCTCGCTGAGGCCTGCGACGCGTATCACCAGGCGTTCCTGCTCGACCTCCACAACTTCTATCCCGGATTGAACGCGCTCGCCTGCGCGCTGTTGATCGTGCAGCTGGCGAAGGAGCAGCCGGAGCTGTGGGAAGCCCTCCACGACAAGCCGCCGCAGGAGCTCGAGCGCTTCTCGGACCTGGTGGCCAAGCTGCCCGGGGCCGTCCGCATCTCCATCGAAGCCAAGCTGCCCGACGCCGATGACGATACGCGCAAGTGGGCGGAGTGCAGCCTGGCCGACCTCGCCTTCTGCAGCGGGATGAATGCGACCGTCGTCGCCAAACGTTACAAGCAGAAAACCGCCGACATCAGCGAGTTCCAGATCGGTTCCGTGCGCGATCAGCTCGAGCTGTTCCGTGGCCTGGGCATCTTCACCGACGCCGCCACGGCGGCCCTCGAGGCCATCAAGCAAGGCCGCGCCGAGGCACCCGTCATCCCGCCACACGTGCTCCTGTTCACTGGTCATCGCGTGGATGACCTCGATCGCGCCACACCGCGTTTCCCCGAAAGCAAGGTTGCGATCGCGCAGCAGGAAATCGAGGCCGCCATCGACGACGCGATCAAAGACCAGGGCGACCGTCTCCTCGGCATTGCCGGCGCAGCCAGCGGCGGGGACATCCTCTTCCACGAGACCTGCCGCCGGCGTGGCATCCCCACCGAGATCTACCTCGCGCTCGACACCGAACTGTACGCCGCAAAATCGGTGCAACCGTCCGGCGGCAACTGGGTGCGCCGCTATCACGACCTTCTGGGCGCGACCAAGACGCGGATCCTGCAGGAAGACGAAGACCTTCCCGACTGGCTCTTCGACAAGAAGTCCACCTACAGCGTGTGGGAGCGCACGAACCTCTGGATGCTCAGCCGGGCCATGGTCCACGGCGGCGGCGCGATGACCCTGCTCGCGCTCTGGAATGGCCAGACCGGCGACGGTCCGGGCGGCACGAAAGACATGCTCGACCGGGCCAGGAAACGCGGCGCACAAAGCGTGGTTCTCGGTACCGGAACAATCTTCTGAGCGCGATGCCCAGCCGCCCCACCAAAGCCGAACTCGCCGCCGCCGAGGGTAAGACCCTGCCGGACATCATCGCGCCGGGGCTGGCCGTCCTCTTCTGCGGCATCAACCCCGGCCTCTACACCGCCGCCGTGCAGCAGCACTTCGGCCGCCCCGGCAACCGCTTCTGGCCGACGCTCCACCGCGCCGGATTCACCCCGCACCTCTTCCACCCCTCGGAACAGCGCGACCTGCTGAAGCTCGGCTACGGCATCACCAACGTCGTCGCCCGCGCCACCGCCGCCGCGGACGAGCTCACGCGCGAGGAGCTGCTGGCCGGGGCCAAAAACCTCACGCGCAAAGTCAAAAAGTACGCACCGCGCTACCTGGCCATCGTCGGCATCGGCGCCTACCGCACCGCCTTCGAACGCCCGAAGGCAAAGCTCGGCCTGCAGGACGAAACGATCGGCACCACGCATGTCTGGGTGCTGCCGAACCCCTCCGGACTGAACGCGAACTACCAGGCCGCCGCCCTCGTGGAGCTGTTCGCCGAGCTGCGGGAGCGGGTCGCCCACCGCTGAGGCGCAGGTCACAAGAAACGTTTTCTCCCCTCGCTACACTACTTTCGGAGTGTTCGAAAAAGGAGGATTCGCAATGAAACGTTTAGTGGCCCTGGCAGGTCTGATGTTCCTCGTTACCGGCGTCGCGGAGGCGGGGTTGCCTCGCACCGCGGTCTCGCTCTACGGCAGTGACAGCAATCCGTGCAGTCTCAACGCGCCGTGCGCCACCTTTACGTACGCGATCTCGCAGACCAATCCTGGCGGGGAGCTGATCGCTCTCGATTCCGGCGGCTACGACGGCTTCACTGTCGACCGGCCCATGCACGTCACCGTGGCGCCAGGGGCGGTGGTGACGGTCGGGAAGGAGCTGGGCACGACCAACTGGGCCATCAAGGTCAACGCGCCGAAGGAGCGCGTCTCGCTGCGCGGCTTCATGGTCGTGACCACCGGCGCCATGTTCGGCATCGTGGCGCATGATGCGGCCGCCACCTACATCGACGACGTGGTCATCGAGGGGAACGGCTGCGCGAGCGGCTGTGGCGCCGGCATCTTCGGCCGCAAGGGCGATGTCTTCGTCAACCACGCCCGCATCCGCAACGTCTTCCAGGGCATCGATCACAACCCGCTCGAGACCAGTACGATCGAGGTGCGGGACAGCATCATCGACAACGCCGAGCTGGCCGGCATCTCCATCGACAACTTCGGCAAGGGCATCGTGCGCAATACCGTCGTCTCCCACTCCGGCCGCGCCTTCTACGCCAGCGCTCTGAACGGCGCCAAGCCCGAGCTCGCGCTGATCAACTGCTCCGCCACGTCCAGCAAGACCGGCGTGGAAGCCGGCAGCGGTTCGACCGTCCGCATCGAGCGCACGGCGGTCACGCGCAACGACGTCGGCCTCAAAGCCAGCGGCGGCACGATGATCACCCACGGCAACAGCATGGTGGACGGCAACGGCGTCGACACCTCCGGCCCGATGACCATCAACGCGATGCTGTAACGAAGGCCTTGTCATCCCGAGCGTCGAGCGAGGGACCTGGG
>JAXDJK010000116.1:0-11005 GCA_034665665.1 Acidobacteriota bacterium | reverse complement strand
GGCGCAGCTCGACCGGCTCCAGGAAGAGGAGCGGCGGAGCATCGCCCGCGAAATTCACGACGAGCTGGGGCAGCGGCTCACGGCCATCCGGCTCGACCTGCTCCTGCTGCGTGCCGCGCTGCCCTCCACGGTCGCCAGCGACGTCGATCCGCAGGTGGCCGGCATGCTCGCGCTGATCGACGAGACCATCGCCACCGTCCGCCGCGTGGCCACTGCCCTCCGCCCGGCGTTGCTCGACGACTTCGGCTTGCACGCCGCCATCGAGCACGAGCTGACGCAGCTGCGCACCCGGACCGGCATCGACTACACCTTCACGGTCACGCCGACGGAGTACCGTGTGGAGCCGGGCCGCGCCACAGCGCTCTACCGGATCGTGCTGGAGGTGCTGACGAACGTGGCCCGGCATGCCCAGGCCACGCACCTCGACGTCCGTTTCCACGCGCAGAACGGCTGGATCTACGTCGACGTCCAGGACAACGGCCGCGGCATCACCCGCGCGGAGATTGAAGACGGGGCCTCGGTCGGCCTGGCAGGAGTGCGCGAGCGCGCCATCGCCCTGGGAGGCGAGGTGGTGATCACCGGGAAGCCTGGAGCCGGCACGCACGTGGCCGTGCGGGTCCCGGAAGCAGCCCCATGAGAATCATCGTCGCGGACGACCACGCCATCGTCCGGCGAGGACTCCAGCTGATGATCGCCACCCGTCCCGGCTGGAGCGTCGTGGCCGAGGCCGCGAACGCCGACCAGGTCTTCGACGCGCTCCGCCGCGTGCCGTGCGACGTCCTGGTACTCGATGTCTCCCTCGGCGATCGCAGCGGCCTGGACGTGCTGGCCACGTTTCGTCCCGAGTTCCCATCGCTGCCGGTGCTCATGCTCAGCATGCACGCGGAAGAACAGTACGCCCTTCGGGCACTGCGGGCCGGCGCGAACGGGTACATCCAGAAAGACCGGTCGCTCGAGGAGATCCTCGACGCCATCCAGAAGGTCGCCGCCGGCCGCGTGGCCGTCAGTGAGGCGGTGACCGGCCAGATGGCCTCGGAGATCCGCCACGGCAGTGCCGAGAACCCGCATGCACGGCTCTCCGCGCGCGAGTTCGAGGTCTTCCGCATGATCGCGGCCGGACGGGCGGTCTCCGAGATCGCCGCGGCGCTGAGTCTGAGCGTGAAGACGGTCAGTACGTACCGGAGCCGGATCATGGAAAAGACCGGCTTCCGCAGCAACGCGGACATCATCGCGTACGCCATCCGGAACGGGCTGCTGTAGGACACTCACCGACAGAAATCCTGAATTCCGTCCGATAGTCATACCGGGGTCACACGCGTAGTGTGATGACGGGTCCACATGTCCAGTTCAATCGCCACCGGTGTCTCCGGCTCGCCGAAGGTCTCGGCCGCCCCGCGCGTCAGCATCAGTTGCGCGGCGGTGATGGCCGGCGCGGCGCTGCTGGTGCTCTTCGGCTGGTGGGCCGAGGTAGATGTCCTGAGGAACGGCTTCCTCGGATCGGTGGCGGTGAGACCGTTCACAGCCATGGTGCTGATCCTGGCGGCCTTCACACTCGTGCAGCGGGGGCCGTGGGGAAGCGCCGCGTCGGCCGTGATCTTCGCGGTCGGCCTGGCCACCTGCGCGGAGTACGCGTTCGGGGTCGACCTGTGGATCGGCAACGCCGGCTTTTTCCGCGTCCCGGAGAAGCTCGGACAGGCCTATCCGATGCGCATGTCGCCGCAGGCCGCGCTGACCGCCGTCCTGGCCGGGGTCGCCGGTGTCGTGCACGACTACAGCCGCGGCCGGCCTACGGCCGAGGTGCGTCTGAGATTCCAGCGCATCGCGCAGATGACCGCCACCGCCACCGCCTGGATCTGCCTCGTGGCCATCGTGGCCACGGCGTATGACGGCCACATCTTCCTCGCGCTGGGACCGCTGACGCCGCTCGCGCTGCCGACCGCGCTCCTTTACCTGATCTGGTGCATCGGCTTCTTCGCCCGCATGACCGACGAAGGAACTGCCTCGCTCCTGGTCACGGGCGACCGGTGGGGCGCTACGGTGCGCCGGATGACGATCGTGGCCATTGCGGCGCCGTTTCTCTTCGGTCTCCTCTGCCTGGCGCTCGTGCGCGACCGCTGGATCGACATGCACTTCGCGATGGCGCTGGCGATCACCGGGACCACGCTGACCCTCATTTTCGCCATCGTCACGTACACCGGACAGCTGCGGGAGGAAGACGCCCGGCGCGATGCCGCACACCGGACGCTGAAGCAGGCGTACGACGTCCTGCGCGAACGCGTGGCCGCGCTCCAGGACGTGGGGCAGGAGAGCACGGGCGGCCTCAAGCGCGTGCACGAAAACGCCGGCCGGGATGAGACGCGGATCGAGGAGCTGGCCGCGCATCTCGCGTCCGCGCACCGGGAGCTGGAGGCGTTCAGCTACTCCGTATCGCACGATCTGCGCGCACCGCTGCGCGCCATCGCCGGCTTCAGCCGCGAGCTCCTGCGCGCGCACACGGCCAATCTCGACGAAAGGGGCCGCCATTACCTGGAGCGCATCCAGGCCGGCGCCGACCGGACGCTGCAGCTCATCGACGACCTGCTCCGTCTCTCGCAGGCTGGCCGCGCCACCATGCGCCGGACACCTGTCGACGTGACCGCGCTGGCGGCCTCCGTGACCGCGGAGCTTCGCGAGACCGCGCCGTCGCCGGTGACCGTCGACGTGGCGGCAGGACTGGCAGCGGACGCGGACGAACGGCTGCTGCGCATCGTCTACGGAAATCTGATCGGCAATGCCGTGAAGTTCTCCGCCCGCGGCCCGTCGCCGCGCGTGGAGATCGGCGCCACCGAAGCCGGGACCTTCTTCGTCCGGGACAACGGCGTCGGCTTCGACCACGCGCTGGCGCAGAACGTCTTCCGTGCCTTCGAACGCCTGCAGAGCGACTTCGAAGGTACCGGCATCGGCCTGGCCATCGTTCACCGGATCATCCACCGCCACGGCGGCACCATCTGGGCGCAGTCGAGCCCGGACGCCGGCGCGACGTTTTTTTTCACGCTCGGGCCTCCCAAGGAGCCAGCACCATGAAACTCCTGTTCATCGAAGACAATCCCGACGACGCCCTGCTGCAACAGCTCGAGCTGCTCCGCGCCGGCTTCGCGTTCGAGCACCGGGTCATCTCCACGCGCGTCGAGCTCCACGAGGCGCTCGACGAAGGCGGCTGGACGGCCATCCTCTCGGACTTCAATCTCGGCGGCATGACCGGCCTCGACGCGCTGCGCATCGTGCGCTCGCGCGACGAGAACATCCCGTTCCTGGTCGTCAGCGGCACCATCGGCGAGGAGTACGCCGCCGACGTGATCCTTGCGGGCGCGAACGATTACGTGATGAAGGACCGCCTCGGCCGGCTCGCGCCGGCGCTCACCCGCGAGCTGCGCGACGCCGACGCCCGCCACGAGCGCCACCGCCTGGAGGAAGCGCTCCGCCTGGCCGAGGAGCGCTTCCGCCGCACCTTTGAAAAGGCACCGATCGGCATCGGCACCATCGATCGCGACGGCCGCTACATCACCGTCAACGAACGTTTCTGCTCCATGATCGGCTACACGCGCGAAGAGGTCGTGGGCCGGCTGGTGCGCCAGTTCACCCATCCGGAAGACATGCGCAAGGCCGCCGCGCAGCTGGAGTCGATCCTGAACGGCGACTGCGCGACGACACAGTACGAGCGCCGCTACGTGCAGAAGGACGGCCGGCTGCTCTGGACACACGTGACCCTCTCCGCCGTCCACAACGCGGCGGGCGAGCTCGAATACGTGATCACCCTCGTGGAGGACATCACCGAGCAGCGCGCCACGCGTGACCGGCTGCTCCTGCAGGGCCGCATGCTCGACTGCGTGCATCAGGGCGTGATCGCCACGGACCTGAACGGCTCCGTCATCTACTGGAACCGCTTCGCCGAGGAGCTGTACGGCTGGACCGCGGAAGAAGCGCTCGGCCGCAATATTCTCGAGCTCACCCCTGCCGCCAGCGCCAAGGATCGCGCCGCCGAGATCTTCGCCGGCATTCAGGCCGGCGGCCAGTGGGCGGGCGAGATCGAGCTCCGCCGCCGCGACGGCTCGACCTTCACCGCCTCGGTGATCGATTCGCAGCTGCTCGAGGTGAACGGGCGGCTGTCCGGCATCGTCGGCGTCTCCACCGACATCACCGCGCAGAAGAAAGAGCGCGACGAATTGCGCATCCGCAAGGAGCAGCTGGCCGATGCGCAGAGCGTGGCCGCCATCGGCAGCTGGTCGTACGACTACGCCGCCGGCCGCGAGCTGGTGAGCACCGAACTGTCGGTCGTCTACGGGCTGGCCGGCGGAACCGAAACGTCCCTCGACGCCCTCGCGGAGCTCATTCATCCCGACGACCGCGCCCGCATCCGCCAGGCGCGCACCCGCGCCGTGACCGGCCTGGTGCCGTTCGCGGACGAGTACCGCGTCATCCGCACCGACGGCAGCGAACGGCTGCTGCACGAACGGGGGCGCTTCATCCTCGACGAGCGCGGCGCGGCCCTCAAGACCATCGGCGTCGTGCAAGACGTCACCGCGCGCCAGACCGCCGAGGACGAGCTGCGCCGCCGCGCCGTTCAGCAGGCCTCCGTGGCCAACCTCGGCAACCTCGCGCTGAGCGATGCGCCGAACGAAGTGCTCTTCGCGCAGGCGGCCGCCTCGGTGCGCGAAGTGCTCGGCGTGGAGCTGAGCGAAGTCCTGCAGAAGCAGGCTGGCTCGTTCGTCTTCGTCGGCGCGGCCGGATGGCCGCACGAGATGCTCGGGATCGAACAGCCAATCCGCCGCCGCGGCTCCTACGCGAACTTCGCCATCGAATCGGGCGAGATCGTGCTGGTCGAAGATGCACGCCGCGAGACCCGCTTTCTGCCGCTGGAGCTGCACGTTCGCCACGATGTGCTGAGCAGCGCCAGCGTGCCGATCCGCTCGGCGGGCGGGCAGATCTGGGGCGTCCTCAGCGCGCTGTCGGTCCACGTCCGCCACCACAAGGCCACGGAGGTGGATTACCTGCGCTCCGTTGCCGGCATCCTCGCGCAGGCCATCGACCGGCGCCGTGCCGCCGAGGAGATCGCCGTGCGAGCCCGGCAGCAGAGCGCGATCGCGGAGCTCGGACGGCGCATGCTCAAGCCGCTCGACCAGAGCACGTTCCTCCGCGCGAGCGAGCTGGTGACGGAAGGCCTCGGCGTGGAGCACGCGATGGTCTATGAATTGTTCGACGACGGTCAGCGCCTGCGCTTCGTGGCCGGCCGTCACTGGACGGATGCCCTCCCCGCCGCGGGACCGATCAATATGCAGTCGCAGTCGGGCGTGACACTGCTCACCGGTGAGCCGATGGTGGTGGATGACTACCGCACCGAGGAGCGCATCGACGTGCGCGCCGCCACCCTCCCCTACGGCATCCTCAGCGGCGTGACGGTCCCGATCGTCGGTCCGACCACCACGTTCGGTGTGCTGTCGGCGCAGTCGCGCACGCCCTCGCGCTTCGGTGACTCCGACGTGCGGTTCATGCAAACGGTCGGGAACATGCTGGCCGAGGCAGTGGAGCGCGAGAACGCCGAGAAGGCAGTGGTCGTGACCACGCGCAACCTGCAGCTGCTCCTGGCTTCGACGCTGGAAGGCATCTGCACGGTCGACCGGAATGGTCACTGCACCATGATCAATCGCGCCGCGGCACAGCTCCTCGGCTACGACCCGGAGGAGCTGCGCGGCAAACCGGTGTTCTCGATCCTCCAGCCGGCCGGCGACGCGTTCGCGGCCATCCGCAGCGTCCTCGAGACGGGGCAGCCGCTCGGCCTGGCCGGGACGGTGCTCTCGCACAAAGACGGTTCGCTCGTACCGATCGAATACTCGGCCGCCGAGATCCTCGACGACGGCGTGCGCGTGGGCGTCGTGGTGACGTTCACCGACGTCAGCGAGCGCCGCAAGCTGGAAGCGCAGCTCGACCAGGTCTCGCGCGTCTCGAGCCTCGGGCGCCTCTCGGCCATCGTGGCGCACGAGTTCAACAACGTGCTGGCCGGCATCTCCCCCTTCGTGGAAGGGATGCGCATGCACGGCACGGCGGAGAACATCGCCCTCGGCGTGGAGCACATCGGCCGCGCCGTGAAGCGCGGACGCCGCATCACCGAGGACATCCTCCGCTTCGCCCAGCCCGCCGCACCGGTGCGCACGCGCATTGCCGTCGAGCCCTGGCTGCGCGTGATCGCGCTGGAAGGGACATCGATCCTGCCGTCACGCATCCGCATCGAGGTCGCCTGCGCCCCCGATACGCCGGACATGGAGGTCGATCCGAACCAGCTCCACCAGATCTTCACGAACCTGCTGATGAACGCCCGCGATGCCATGCCGAGCGGCGGCACGATCACGCTCGGCGCCCGTCAGGACGATCCCAACGACCGCTTCGCCTTCGGCGTAGTGGCCCGCCCGGAGCGCTTCATCCACCTGACCGTCACCGATACCGGCTGCGGAATGACGCCCGAGGTCCTCGACCGCATCTACGAACCGCTCTTCACCACGAAACCGAACGGCACCGGCCTCGGCCTGCCCGTGACGCACCAGGTCGTCCAACGCCACGGCGGCGAGCTGTTCGTCGAGACCACCCCCGGCCACGGCACGACCTTCCACATCTTCATGCCGGTCGCTATGGCCGTCATCGCCGGCCTGCCCGACACCCCGGTCTACGCCGGCCTGGCGGAACCCGACGGCACCACGCCCCTTTTGCTGGCAGGAAGGAAACGCGATACCAGGGCCCCACGCATCGATCCCGAAGCCCCTCGGGTCGAAATCGAGACGCCATTGGATGAATGCGTAAACCCTTCAGAATCGAACCATTGACCCCAATGGTTCGAACCAATGGCTCTTCGAGATTGATTCAATGGCTCTTCGACATCGAACCCGAGGGCCTTCGACTTCGAACCCGAGGCCCTTCGACTTCAAACCATTGGGGTCTACGTTTCAAACCATTGGGTCTACGTTTCGAACCATTGGGGTCATTGAATCGATTCAATACCCCTTCGATTTCGCGGCCATCCCACTCGGGGTAAAATGATCCGGTGACGGACGATGAACTGAAACGCCTGTTCGAATCGCTGCGGCAGGAGTCGCGAAGCGACTTCCAGGAGATCGCCGACCGGCTTGCCGCCGACAGTCGGCAGCAGCTGGAAATCACCCGCAGTGAGTTCCGCGAGACAACCACTCGCGTCGCCGCCGACAGTCGCAACCAGGTGGAGGTGGCGATCGAACATTTCAACGATCGCTTCGACTTACTTGGCGAAGCGATCGCGCTGGTGGACGAAAAGCTCGACCGGAAGACGTCCTCGATCGAGGATCGGATGGATCGTGGCTTCGCGGAGACTCAGGCGATGATCAAGTTTTCTCACGACGAGCTGGACAGGCGGGTCCGGGCACTGGAACAAAGCCATCAGACACTCGAAGAGAAGCATCGTACGGTCGAGGAAACGCTCTCCGACCTCCAGGCGCGGGTGGATCGCCTGGAAGGCTCGACGCACTAAGGGTTGTGTCACGCGGCGCCTGACCCCTCTCCGTCACTAACCACCTAAAGCGCGCCGGACTACGCGGAGCGTTTGGAGTGCGGTGTCGCCACCGCTTTCGTACAGCCATCGACGCTACCGACGATTTCGAAACGTACCGCCGCGAGAAGCCTATACAAAAGCGGTGGTGACACCGCACTCCAAACGCTTCGCGTAGTCCGGCACGCTTACGGCCTCCACTGCCACGGGGGCAGGACCCCTCCTACTTCTGATACACCATGTCGTTCTTCAGGTGCCGCAGCTTGAACTGCGTGGAGAGGGAGATCAGCGATTCGGAGTGGCCGAGGAGGAGGTAGCCGCCTTCCACGAGACGGTTGTAGAAGTTCGTGACCACGATCCGTTTCGAGGCGTCGTCGAAGTAAATGATGACGTTGCGGCAGAACACGATGTCGAGGTGGCCCAGCAGCGAGACGCGCGCTTCGTCGTAGAGGTTCAGGCGTCCGAAGGAGACGCGGTTGCGGATCTCGTCGCGGATCTTCCAGGAGTTGTCATCGTTGCGGTGGAAGTACTTGTCCCGCAGGTTCGGGGCCGTGGCGCGGAAGGCGCTCTCGCGGTACGTGCCTTTACGGGCGCGGGCCAGCACCTGCTGATTGATGTCGCTGGCGAAGATCTCGAACGAGGCCTGATGGAACCAGCCCGCCTCCTGGAGGAGCATGGCCAGCGAGTACGGCTCCTCCCCGGACGAACAGCCCGCGCTCCAGATGCGGATCTTCTTGACCGGCTTGCGGGCCAAGATGTCGGGGACGATCTCATCCACGAAGGCGGTCAGCTGCGCCGGCTCGCGGAAGAAGTAGGTCTCATTCGTCGTGACCAGGTCCCAGATCTGGTCGAACTCGGCCTCGGCGCGCGGGTCGTACTGCAGGAAGTAGAAGTACTTCTGGAACGAGTCGAAGTTCAGCTCCCGCGCACGCGGCGAGAGACGCTTCTGCAGCAGGTACTTCGACGAATCGTTGAACCACATCCCGGACCGTTTGTAGATCTGGTCCCGGAGCAGCCGGAACACGTCGTCCGGCAGATCGATGTGGTGGTTCAACGAGAGGTTGAAGGACGACATAAACGCGCGCTACGACTCTTCCTTCTTCTTCATGGCTTGCAGGATGGCGGCAATGACCACTTCGCGCCGGCTGTCGGCGGTCCGCCAGGCCTCTTCGAGCGGATCGCGGAAGAGCTCCTTGTGGCGAACGAAGACTTCGGAGACTTCATCGAGGATGGCCGTGTTCTCCAGCGCCCGGAACAGGTACGGGAACGAGGAACGGTCCGCGACTTTGTCGAGCGCCAGCACGGCCGACTGCTGGACGTACGTATCGCTGTCTTCGAGCGCGCGATGGAGGGCCGACAGCGCGTAGCGATCGCCGCGCGTCCCGAGGGCCGTGGCCGCCGCGGCGCGGATCCGCCAGTCTTCGTCCGCCAGCGACTGCACCAGCTTGTCGAACACGTCGTGACCCGGCACGCGCGCCAGCGCCAGCATGGCCGCGCGGCGGAGCTCCAGGTCGGCGTCCTGGAGACAGGCGAACAGGACATCTTTCACCCGCGGACTCTCGGACTTGCCGAGCGCCTCGATCACCGCGATGCGCACCGGCGGCGCGTCGTGCATGAGATGCCGCATCAGCGGCTCGATCGCTTCGTGATGCTTGTATTCGCCGAGCGCCTGCGCCGCGGCGGTGCGGATCCAGATGTCGTGATCTTCGAGAGAGCTGATCAGCGGCTCGAGGCCTGTCTCCGGACGCAGCCGCACGATGGCGTTGATGGCGGCCAGGCGCACCGCCGTGGCCTCATCGGCGAGCGACAGCACGAGCTGGTCCGCGAAGCGGTCCTCCCCGAACTTGCCCATCAGCGAGACCGCCTTCTGGCGGATCACCGGATCGCTGTCCTTGGAGGCCAGCAGCAGTCCGTCGTGGTACCCCTCGCCCTGGATGTTGACGTAAACCGAGAGGGAGTTGAGCTTGATCGGGATCGAGTCCGACTGCAGGAACCGTTTGATCTTGGCAAGGACATCATTCTTGATCTCCGGAAACGCTGATGCAAGTGCGGAGATCGAGTTGACGGCTGCCTGTTGCGAGGCGATGTCGGTGTCGTCGAGCTTGGCCAGCAGGTAGTCGACGGCCCTCGGATCGGGGATCTCGCCGAGCGTCTCGATGGCCAGGCGCCGGATCATCGGGTTGTCGTGATCGAGGAACATCAGGATGCTCGGGATGGTCTCCGGACCGCCGATGACGTTGATGACCCGCAGGAGCAGCGCCACGACCTCGTCTTCTTCCGTGTTGCGCAGCGCTTCGATGATCGAGGTCACAGCGGCGCGGCCGAAGTCGATGAGCGCCTGCGCGGCCACTTCGGCCGTCTCGGGGTGCTCGAGGTACTGCAGGAGGATCGGCAGCGCGCGCGGATCGCCCGACCAGCCGAGGAACTTCAGGATGAAGGCCTTGACCTCGCGCTTCGGCGTGGAGTGCAGGTGATCGATGAGCGGCGCGACTTTCTCGCGCGGGAACGACTCGCGGAACTTGCGCTGGATGAGCTCCCGCTCCGCTTCTTCGACGATCCTCGGCTTGCTGGCCTCGGCGATGCGCACCAGCGCGCGCAGGGCAGTCAGGTTGAGCTTCTCTTCGTCGGCGATGATGCGCAGGAGGAAGCTCACGGTGCCGACGTCGGCGATCTTGCCGATCGATTCGAGCACCGGCTTGCGCAGCGACTTCTCGTTGTAGAGCGGGAGGATGGACGGCAGCGCGGAACGGTCGCCGATCTCGCCGAGCGCTTCCACGACGTGGAACTTCAGCCAGAGATCGTCGCGCGTCCGCAGCGTGCGCACCAGGTGCGGGAGCGCCGAGGCATCACGGTACTTGCCGAGCGAGGAGACGATGGAGGAGGCCACGTTGATGTCCGCCTCGTGCTCCAGGAGCTCGATGAGGATGGCGAAGCCTTCGTCACTGCGCAGGTCGCCGAGGAGGTTCACCAGGGAGAGGCGGACGTCGATGTCCCCCTCGTGGCGGAGCCGGTCGACGATGGCCATGATGGCGGGATCGCCCACCCGGATGAGCGCCTCGGTGGCGGAGTTGCGCTTGCCGGCGTTCTCGGGGTCGGCCAGGGCGTCGATCAGCCCGCGCACGACCACCGGCCGCGCATCGCGCACGAGGCCGTCGACGATGGTCTTGCGCACGCGCCAGTCCTTGTCGCCGAGGAGCTCGAACATGAGCGGCAGGTTCCGCTCGTCCGCCGACTGCGCGACCACGAAAGCCGCCTTCTGCCGCGCGTCCGGATCCGCCGAGCGCGCCTGTTCGATGATCAGGGGATCGGATGTCATTGCGTTCCCGTCTTGAGGCGATCCAGCTCCTCCCGCTTCATCTGCACGAACTGCTGGAGCGTTTCGGTGTAGATCTCGGTGTCGCGGCGGACGTGCTGCGGGACCCGGGAGTCGTAGTACTGGCGGCCTTCGTCGATCTCGGC
>JAXDJK010000115.1:0-3836 GCA_034665665.1 Acidobacteriota bacterium | reverse complement strand
AGTACGGCTTCATCACGGACATCGAGTCCGACGTTGCCCCTCCCGGGCTGACGGAGGAGATCGTCCGCTTCATCTCCGCGAAAAAAGAGGAGCCGGAATGGCTCCTGGAATGGCGCCTCAAGGCGCTGCGGCACTTCTTCACCATGAAGGAGCCGACCTGGGCCAACGTCAGCTACCCGCCGATCGACTACCAGGCCATCAGCTACTACGCCGCGCCGAAGCAGAAGAAGACCCTCAACTCGCTCGACGAGATGGACCCGGAACTGCGGGCCACGTTCGACAAGCTGGGGATCTCGCTCCTCGAGCAGAAGCGCCTCAGCGGCGTGGCCGTCGACGCGGTGTTCGACTCCGTCTCCGTGGCCACCACCTTCCGCGGGGAGCTGGCGAAGCTGGGGATCATCTTCTGCTCGTTCTCCGAGGCGGTGCGCGAGCATCCGGAGCTCGTGCGCAAGTACCTCGGCAGCGTCGTCCCGTACACGGACAACTACTTCGCCACGCTCAACAGCGCGGTCTTCACGGACGGCTCGTTCTGCTACATCCCGAAGGGCGTGCGCTGCCCGATGGAGCTCTCCACCTACTTCCGCATCAACACGGCCAACACCGGCCAGTTCGAGCGGACGCTGATCATTGCGGACGAGGGCTCCACGGTCAGCTACCTCGAGGGCTGCACCGCGCCGATGCGCGATGAGAACCAGCTCCACGCCGCGGTGGTCGAGCTGATCGCGCTCGACGGCGGAACCATCAAGTACAGCACCGTCCAGAACTGGTACCCGGGCGACAAGAACGGCAAGGGCGGCATCTACAACTTCGTGACCAAGCGCGGCAAGGCCATGACGAACGCCAAGATCTCGTGGACGCAGGTCGAGACCGGCTCCGCCATCACCTGGAAGTACCCGAGCTGCATCCTGCAGGGCGACAATTCGGTGGGCGAGTTCTACTCGGTGGCGCTGACGAACAACTACCAGCAGGCCGACACCGGGACGAAGATGATCCACATCGGCAAGAACACCCGCTCCACCATCGTCTCGAAGGGCATCTCTGCCGGTCACGGCCAGCAGACCTATCGCGGTGCCGTGACGATTCTCAAGGGCGCCACGAACGCCCGCAATTACTCGCAGTGCGATTCCCTGCTCCTCGGCGACAAGTGCGGGGCGCACACGTTCCCGTACATCGAAGTGCGCAACTCCACGGCCACGATGGAGCACGAAGCGTCGACCTCGAAGATCGGCGAAGACCAGCTCTTCTACGCGCAGCAGCGCGGCATCTCCGCCGAGGATGCGGTCTCGATGATCGTGAACGGCTTCTGCCGGGAAGTCTTCAAGGAGCTTCCGATGGAGTTCGCGGTGGAAGCGCAGAAGCTGCTCGGAGTCTCTCTGGAAGGAAGTGTCGGTTAATGCTCGAAATCAAAGACCTCCACGCCGGCATCGACGGCAAGGAAATCCTCAAGGGCCTCGGCCTGACCATCAATGCAGGCGAGGTGCACGCGATCATGGGGCCGAACGGCTCCGGCAAGTCCACGCTGGCGAACGTGCTGGCGGGACGGCCGCGGTATGAAGTGACCAGGGGCACCGTCCTCTTCGAAGGCAAGGACCTGCTGTCCGTACCGCCGGAGGAGCGCGCCCGCGAAGGCGTGTTCCTGGCCATGCAGTACCCCGTGGAGATCCCGGGCGTGAACAACATCTACTTCCTCAAGGCGGCGTATAACGCCATCCGCAAGCATCGCGGCGAGGAAGAGCTGGACGCGATGGAGTTCCTGCAGCTCGTGCGCGAAAAGATGAAGGTGGTCGAGCTCGACGAGTCCTTCATGAACCGCGGCGTGAACGAGGGCTTCTCCGGCGGCGAGAAGAAGCGCAACGAGATCTTCCAGATGGCCGTGCTGGATCCGAAGCTGGCCATCCTCGACGAGACCGATTCCGGCCTCGACATCGACGCGCTGCGCATCGTGGCCACGGGCGTGAACGCGCTCCGCAGCGAGGCTCACGCGGTGCTGGTGATCACGCACTACCAGCGCCTGCTGCGCTACCTGGTGCCGGACTTTGTGCACGTGCTGGCCAACGGCCGGATCGTGAAGTCGGGCGGCAAGGAGCTAGCCGAACAGCTCGAGCAGCAGGGTTACGACTGGATCGAAACGGAGGACGCCGCGGCCGCGGCGCGCTGATGACTACCGCGGTAGAACAGAGCCTTCGCGAGAAGGCGGCACAGCGGTTCACGCAGCTCGGCTGGCCCACCCCACGCCTCGAGGAGTGGAAGTACACCAACTTCGCCCCGGTAGCGAAAGTCGAGTGGCGCAGTGAAGAGACGCCGCAGCCGATCGAATCGACAGCCACGCTGTCCGGCCGCGCGGTGCTGGAACTGCAGTTCGTGAACGGCCGGCTGACCGGGAGCTTCGGCGACGAGACCCTCGGCGGTGCGGCATCGACGGCCTTCCCGAGCGATCTCGCCTCGATTGCCGACTGGGAGCGCAACGCCCTGGTAGCGCTCAACGCCATGCACACGCATGACGGCGCACGCATCGACATCGCTGCGAACGCGGTGGTGGAGGGCTTCATCCACCTGCTGTTCATCGGCCACGGCGACGGCATCTGGTCGCATCCACGCAACGTCATCGTGGCGGGGCGCGGCAGCCAGGTCACGGTCGTCGAGACGTACGTCGGCTCGGGCAAGTACTTCACAAACGCCGTCACGGAGATCGTGGCCGGCGACGGCGCGGTGGTCGATCACTACCGCGTGCAGTGCGAGTCGCTGGACGCGTTTCACTACGGCCACGTCGCGATCCGGCAGGAGCGCGGCAGCAACGTCACCTCGCGCGGCATCTCCATCGGCGGCTCGCTGGTGCGGAATGAAGTGTCGGTGGCGCTGGCCGGTGAAGGCGCCTCGGTCACGCTGGATGGCCTCTTCGCCGGCACGGGCGAGCAGCATCTCGACAACCGCACGGTGGTCGATCATGTGAAGCCGCATTGCGAGAGCACGCAGCTCTACAAGGGCGTGCTCGACCAGCGCGCACGGGGGATCTTCGACGGACGGATCATCGTCCGGCCGGACGCGCAGAAGACCAATTCACGCCAGGAGAATCGCAACCTGCTGCTCTCCGAGTCGGCGGTGGTCGATTCGCGGCCCAACCTGGAGATCCACAACGACGACGTGAAGTGCAGCCACGGCTCGACGATCGGCCAGCTCGATGAGGAGGCGCTCTTTTACCTCCGCTCGCGCGGCATCAGCGAGGAGGAGGCGCGCGGCCTGATGATCTATGCCTTCACCTCCGAGATCGTCGACCGGATGAAAATCGAGCCGGTGGCCGAGCAGATCCGCGGGGCACTCTTTCGTTCGATGCCGGAGCGTCTTCCGGAGCGCAGGGGAACCAATCGATGAGCACCGTTCTGGAGCGTGTCACGTACGACGTCGACAAGGTCCGCGCCGACTTTCCGATCCTGGCGCGCAGCGCGCGCGGCCGGCGGCTGGTCTATCTCGATAACGCCGCCACGACGCAGAAGCCGCGGCAGGTGATCGACCGCATCGTCCGCTATTACTCGGAGGAGAACTCGAACGTGCACCGCGGCGTGCACTATCTCTCCGAGCTGTCGACGATCGAGTTCGAGAACGCGCGCGGCACGGTGCAGCGCTTCCTGAACGCGAAGGATGTGAAGGAGATCATCTTCACGCGCGGCACCACCGAGGCCATCAACCTCGTGGCGCAGTCGTGGGGACGGACCAACATCCGCGTTGGCGACGAGATCATCATCTCGGCGCTGGAGCATCACTCGAACATCGTGCCGTGGCAGATGATCTGCCAGCAGACGGGCGCGATCCTTCACGTCATTCCGATGAATGACGCCGGC
>JAXDJK010000114.1:0-2696 GCA_034665665.1 Acidobacteriota bacterium | reverse complement strand
CTGCTTCGAGCGGGTACAGACCATTCTTCGAAGCAAACCTCAGGGAAAGGTGCTGGTGCAGGTCGTCGTGTCCGACGAACTGCTGGCAGGCCTCTCGGCGTTGTTGAAGACGGCCGCGCTGGAGAATCCGCAGCTCTCCGGCCAGGTGATCGTCGTTCCCGAGATCACGACCTCCGATGAGCTGAGCCGGTTGCTCGAGACGGAGCAGTACTCGCCCGAACCACTCATCCGATACGACCACGGCATCCGCGAGGTCGTGCGGTGGCAGGAAATCGAGGAGGACCCGACCGACCCGCATCCCGCATTTCGCGACGACGGCATCTACCTGATCACCGGAGGCCTCGGTGCAATCGGCACGTTGCTCGCGCAGGAAATCCTCCGGACGGCCCCCGGCGCGCGGATCGTCCTCACCGGCCGTTTGGGATCGGCATCGCGTCCGCTTCCCAGCCGGGTGAGCTACCGGCAGCTCGACCTCGCCGATCGGCATCAGGCCGAGAGCGCGATCGGCGGCATGACACGGGATCACGGCCGGCTCGACGGCATCCTCCATTGCGCGGGAGCGATCGCCGACAACTTCATCGTGAAAAAGAGCAGCGAGGAATTCAGGCGCGTTCTCGAACCGAAAGTGGCCGGCACACTGAACCTCGACCACGCCAGCCGCGACCTCGCGCTCGAGTTCTTTCTGCTGTTTTCCTCCGTGGCCGGCGCCATGGGCAACGTCGGCCAGGCGGACTACGCGGCGGCGAATGCCTTCATGGATCGTTTCGCCGTCCACCGCAATCTCCGTGTGGCGGCCGGTGAGCGGCATGGGCGGACGCGCTCGATCAACTGGCCCTTCTGGCAGGCCGGCGGAATGGAGATGGACGACTCCACCCGCGAGGCCGTTCAGCGCGCCACCGGCCTGCAGCCGATGCAGACGTCGACGGCCATGCGCGCCCTCCATCGCAGCCTGGCGTTGCCGTACGACCAGATCGCCGTCGGCGAAGGCGATCTCGCCGACATGCGGCGGGCCTTGCTGGCCGCCCGGCCCGTGCCGCAGTCGCCATCGCAGCCGGCGGCGCCGCTCGTAGCCGTGGATGGCGCGAGTCTCGTCGCCAGGACAGAGGAATTCCTCTGCCGTGAATTGTCGGGCGTTCTGAAGATGCCGCCCGACCGCATCGATCCGCAGTCGCCGTTGGAGCGCTACGGGATCGATTCGATCCTCGCATTGAAGCTGACCGGCCAGTTGGAGCAGACCTTCGGAACCTTGTCGAAGACACTGTTCTTCGAATACCAGACCATCGCCGCGCTCGCGCAACACCTGGTCGAGGCGCATGCGCCTCGACTGGCGGCTCTGTTCGAGACGAAGAGCACCGCGGACGTGCCGCGGCCGCAGCCGCAGGCAGTCGTGCCGAGCCGTCTCAGCCGTCGCCGTACCGCCCCGCGGAACGAGCCGCAATTTGATTCCGTCGCCATCGTCGGGTTGAGCGGCCGTTATCCCGAAGCCGTCGATCTGGAGGCGTACTGGCGGAATCTGCGCGACGGCAAGGACTGCATCACGGAGGTCCCTAAAGAGCGGTGGGACTGGCGGGAGTACTACAGCGAAGATCGGACCGAGAGCGGAAAACACTACAGCAAATGGGGGGGATTCATCGCCGGCGTCGACGAGTTCGACCCGCTCTTTTTCAACATCTCACCCAAAGAAGCGAAATTGATCGATCCGCAGGAGCGGCTGTTCCTGCAGCACGCCTGGATGGCCATCGAGGACGCCGGCTATACGCGCGCCGCGCTGCAGCAGTCGAGCGAGAACGATCTCCCCGGCCAGGTCGGTGTCTACGTCGGCTTGATGTTCACCGAATACCAGTTGATCGGTGCTGCGCTGAGCGCGCAGGGAAAGCGGATGGGGATCGCCGGCAGTGCTGCCAGCATCGCCAATCGCGTCTCGTACGCGCTCAATCTTCACGGTCCGAGCCTGACGCTCGACACGATGTGCTCGTCGTCGCTGACGGCCATTCATTTCGCCTGCCTCGATCTGAGCCTGCGGCGTACCAGCATGGCCATCGCCGGCGGCGTCAACGTCAGCATCCATCCCAACAAGTACCTCGTGCTCAGCGCCGGCCAGTTCATCTCCGGCGACGGCCATTGTCAGAGCTTCGGGGAAGGAGGCGACGGCTACATACCAGGTGAGGGCGTGGGCGTGGTCGTGCTCAAGCGGCTGGCCGATGCGGAGCGGGACGGCGATCACATTTACGGGATCATCCGCGGCAGCTCCCTCAATCACGGCGGCAAGACCAATGGCTATACCGTGCCGAATCCCCACGCTCAGGCGAGCGCCATCAGCCGGGCACTGGCGGAATCGAACACGAACGCCCGGCACGTCAGCTACATCGAAGCGCACGGCACCGGCACGAAACTGGGAGACCCGATCGAGATCGCCGCTCTGACGAATGCGTTTCAGCTATCCACGCGCGACACCGGCTTCTGTCTCATCGGATCAGCCAAATCGAACATCGGCCATTGCGAGTCGGCGGCCGGAATCGCCGGCCTGACGAAGGTGCTGCTGCAGATGCAGCACCAGCAGATCGTCCCGTCGCTTCATGCGGCGACGTTGAATCCGTACATCGACTTCGCGCGGACGCCGTTCATCGTCAATCAGACGCTCAAGCCGTGGGAGCAGCCGGTGATCGACGGACGCCGCATCCCCCGCATCGCCGGCA
>JAXDJK010000113.1:0-7407 GCA_034665665.1 Acidobacteriota bacterium | reverse complement strand
GCACCGAGCCCCACCCGCCCAGGTCCCTCGCTCGACGCTCGGGATGACAAACTTTGCGGCATTGAAACCTACCGCCGCTTCAGATCCACGCGCATGGTGCCGAAGTCGATGATCACGTCGAAGTTCTTCAGGTAGTTCTGGCCGATGATGCCGACGGCTTGTTCTTTGTCGCTGCTGGCGTACATCGGGAGGGTCTTGAAGACGCCGGACCATTCGTCGACGCCGATCTCGATGTTCTCGAGTTTGCCGCCGCGTTTGGTGGCGCCGCCGAGGCCCTGGAGCATGGCCGTGTGGATCTTCGAGCTGAACGTGGTCACCGGCAGCGACTTGAGGCGGGCTTCGTTGAGGAACGTGATCTCGGAGCCGGTGTCGAGGATGAACAGGAACCAGCCGCGCCGGTTGATGGCGGCGCGGACGTGGGGCCGGAAGCCGTCGTAGAAGAGGTTCTGGTTCGCATCGGCCTTGTGGTCGGCGGCGGTGAGGCGGGTGAAGATGGCGTTGCTCTTGTCGAAGTTCAGCTCCAGGCGGAACTCCTTGAGCAGGTTCGTGCCGAGGAGGAAGTCCATGCGGAACTCCTCGTCGGCCTTGCGGCTGATGAGGAAGCGCATCTTCTCGTCCGGCATGATCGCCACCGGCACGTTGTCGATGCGGATGCCGCCGAGCTGCAGCGAGTCGATGAGGCCGAAGTGCACCGCGATCGGCTCGCCGAGAAGACCGAAGAACGTGCCCTCGAACGTGCCGAGCGAGCGGATCGGCAGCGATGAAGCGAGCCGCTGGGAAATGATCGACGTGACCGCGCCGGAGTCGATGATCGCTTCGGTCGATTTCGTCCCGTTGATCATCACTTCGATGCGGGGCACGTCGGGTCGGCCGAAGCGGAAGGGCAGCCGCTCGCTGGAATCGCCGTGGAATTGATAGACCTGCACGTGGGAGAGCGCGCGGAGGTACTCGAGGTGCCAGTCACGGATGATCATCCCGTGCTCCATGGCCACCTCGGCCCAGTCGAGACTGGTCTCGAAGTTGTTGGAGAGGTATTCGACCTGCGCGAGATCCCACGCGGTGGTGGCGTAGGTGGTGCGGAAGGGGTTGAGGTCGAGCGCTGCGCGGAGCCGCGTGCGGGCCTCGTCGAATCGGCCGGCGGCGAGGTAGGCGCTGCCGAGGGCCGCCATCTCGGCGGCATCCTGCTTCTCGCGGCGGTCGATCACCGGCGCCATCTCGATGGCGCGGAGAAAATCGGCCTTCCGGATCATCGAAGCCATGTCGGCGCCGCGATCGATGTTGGAGGGCAGGATGTTCAGCGGCAGGATGGAGACGTCGGAGTAAAGAGCACAGCCGGCGGCCAGCAGCAGCACGAGAGTGAGGCGCGGGGCGGCATTCCGGATCATCAGATGGGCGTGATTCTACGGACCTTTGCCGAAACGCGTGCACGGGAGACCGTTTCGCCACCGCCCCTTTGCAGAAAGTTCATGCGGAACGGACCAGGATCCCGAGCTCGCGGATCTGATAGGCCAACGCCTGGCGCGACATCTTCAGGAGGCCCGCGGCGCGGTTCTGGTTGCCGTTCGCCTGCACCAGCGAGCGCTCGATGAGGTCGCGCTTGAAGCGCAGGACGGCATCCTGATACGACCCGAGCACCGCGCGCGTGGGCACGACGGAGCGCAGCCGGTCCGGCAGGTGGTCGAGATCGATCTCCTTCGCATCGCCGGCCATCGCGTGCGCGGCGCGGATGGTGTTCTGCAGCTCGCGGACGTTGCCGGGCCACGGGTACGCGCCGAAGATCGCCGCGGCATCGTTCGACAGCTTCGTGGGACCGGAACGATGGCGCTCGTGTTCCTGCGCGAGAAAGTGCGCGGTGAGGAGCGGGATGTCGGCGGCGCGCTCGCGGAGGGCAGGCAGCGCGATCTCGACGCCACGAATCCGGTAATAGAGATCGTCGCGGAAGCGGCCTTGCTCCACGGCCGATTCGAGCTTGCGGTTGGTGGCGCTGACGATGCGTACGTCGGCGGAGCGATTGACCACGTCGCCGACGCGGCGGAACTCTCCCTCCTGCAGGAAGCGCAGAAGCTTGGCCTGCGCGGTGAGCGGCAGCTCGCCGATCTCGTCGAGGAAGAGCGTGCCGCCGTCGCTGGTCTCGATGAGCCCCGCGCGCTCGCGGTCGGCTCCGGTGAAGGCGCCGCGCACATGGCCGAACAGCTCACTCTCGATGAGGTTCTCGGGCAGTGCGGCGCAGTTGATGGCCGTGAAGATCTTCTGCCGGCGTGGCGACTGGCGATGGATGGCCCGGGCCACGAGCTCCTTGCCGGTGCCGGACTCGCCGAGGATGCAGACCGGGACGTCCCGGCGTGCGATGCGGGCGATCAGCGACTGCACTTCGCGCATGGGCGCGCTCTCGCCGACCAGACCGTCGATGGCGTCGCCGCGGACCGGCGCGCGGGAATCTTCTTCCTGCTCGACGATGCGGCGGAGGCGCTGATTTTCGGCACGCGAACGGACGATGGCGGCGAGGGCTTCGCGCGTGGCGGCCGGCCAGCGGCTCGCGCCGGCGAGGTAGAGCAGCTCGCGATCGCTGCAGACGATCCAGTCCTCGCCGCCGGAGAGTGCCACGGTCTCCAGCTCGCGAGCGGTGGCTTTGTGCGAACCGATCGCACTCCAGTGGCCGAGCCGGTTGCGCGTGGCCAGGGACCACGGCATGTCGAAGTCGTGCGCGGCGTAGGGGAACTCGCGGGTGGCAGCGATGTGCAGGATGCGCAGCTCGTCGCCGGCGGGCGGGTCGATGAGCAGGTCGAGCTCGCGGGCGATCCGTTCGGCCGTGGCGCGGTCGCCGCGCTGGAGGGCTTCGCGAAACGTGCGCAGACGGCCTTGATTGCCGGCAGCGACGATGGTGGCCTCACCGCGGTGGAGGCCGCGCATCCGCTCGTGACGGCGCGTCAGCTCCACGTTGCCCGACGTGCCGGTGGACTGCAGCGGCGCGTGACGGCCGCCGATCCAGTCGATCTCGTCGACGATGAGCATGGCCGCTTCGCGGATCGGATTCCCGGAGGCGTATCCCTCGGCGACCGCGATCGCGGCGCGACGGGCTTCGGCGAACCGGCCGCGCGAGAAGTCGAGATGCGCGGTGAGCAGTTGGAGATCCCGAACGCGCCGCCCGTCCTGCCGGCTGGCGTAGAAGTGGCGCAGGCGCGCGATGCGCTGTTCCGCGTGCGTCCACTGCGCGTCGTCGGCCGCGAGGTAGGCCAGCGTGAAGAGAATGCCGCCGGCGGCGCGGTCGCCCTGCGTCTCCTCCACCACTTCCAGCGCTTCGATGGCCAGGGTGCGCGCGGCGTCCCAGCGTCCGGCGCAGAAGGCGGCGTAGACGCGATCGAGCCAGGCGTCGACACGCTCGATGGTGTTGCGGGCCAGGTCGAGCGACGCCAGCGCCAGCGGCGAGGCCGCTTCGTAGTCGCCGCGGGCCAGCGCGGCGTAGGTGCCGTAGCGCGCACTGAGGTAGTGCGGCACCATCCACGATTCGTCGACGGTGCGGCCCGTGTCGTGAGCGAGCACGGCCTGTTCGTAGGCCAGGCGGATCTGCTGGTCCGCGTCGACCGCGGTGCAGGCGCCGAGTGCGCGTGCTGCGTCGTCGAAGCGATCGAGCAGGCGGAGGGTTTCGGCACGCAGCAGTTCGGCGTCGAAGCCGCGCTGCTCTTCGAGGCGGCGGAGCGCGCCGGCATAGTCGCCCAGCCGGCGCTCCGCGCGAGCCAGTACGAGCGCGTCGGTGTCGCAGATGGTGCGTGCGTCGCGATAGCGGCCGGCGGCGATCAGCGCATGCGCATAGCGCGCGGACAGCTCCGGCGACAGGATGGACCGCGGCACTCGCTGCAGGGCTTCCACCAGCGCGTCGGCGGAGTGCCATGTCGTCGCGTCCAGCACTTCCGTCGCTCGTGCCGCGTCGCCGCTGTCGAGCCAGAGCAGCGCCGCGTCGACACCGCTGGCATGTTTCGCGGCAACGCGGGCGATGGAGGGACGCGATGCCGGCGGGATGAGCGCCGCCGCTTCGTGCCGGACGGCTTCGTTCACGAAGACGTACGCATCCTCCTCGAGCGCGGTCACGCCCTCGACGACCAGCTCCTCGAGCGCGCCGTGGAAGAGAAAGTCGGCCAGGAAGGCCAGCGCCGCGTTCCGCGGGATGCGCGCACCGAGGAGCGCCAGCGCACCGACGTACGAGCGCGCTGGCTCCGGCAGCGCCGGCAGCGATGCCGTTTCCGCCGGGACTTGCCCGTGCGTCAGCCAGGCGTCGAATGCCGGCGACGTGACGAAGCGATCGAGCCAATCCCGATCGACGATGCGCCTGTCGAGTGCCGCACGGGCGGCGAGCCGCGGTGCGATGACGAACCACCGCGTCTCCGGCAGCGTGTTCTCCGCCTCCGGCAGGAGCCAGTCCGCATGCCGCGCGTTCTTCAGCAGCTCGACTACGCGTCGGGAGGAGCCGTCGAAGCCGTGCACGTCGGCCACGACGAACAGATGGCGCGGGGACGACGTCGCGGCCACGATCCGCTCGGCGACGACCGGCTCGTCCTGCGTATCGTCCGCGACGAGCGTCCCGAGCGCCGAGTAACGCTGGAGCGGCGACGCACCGCGAAGCACCACCACCCGCAGCGACGGATCGGACCAGCGCTCCAGCGACTGCAGGCACGTGACGTCCGTGTAGCCGAACCGGCCGTGCGTCGTCGCCAGCGTCCGCAGACCCTCCGGCCCCGGCGCGTCGACCGAGCCGCAGCCCGCCATTTGCAGCCAGCGAAGATCGGCCGCGATGTCGCCGCGCAGCCGCGCATACGCCTCGGCATAGACGGCATCCGCCCGCGCCCACGATTGCGCCAGCACCTCCAGCTCCGCCCCGACCACCTCGGCGAACTGCTGCGCCAGCGTCAACGCCGGCGGTGCCGTGGCCGGCTCCGGCGCACGTGCCGCGATACGGATCAACCGCACATCCGACCCGCGCTTCGGCACGATCGCCCACTCCGCCGCTTCCAGCTCGCCATCGGCAATCCCGGCGAATTGCAGCAGCGCCTGATGCGCCGCGAACTGCCCGAGGAGCGACAAACGGTCGCGCGTCCCCAACTCGCGCGCATCGGCCAGCGGCCGCGCCAGGAACGACTCGCCCCACGGAAGCGAAGCGTGCCGCAGGGTGGCGATCCACTCCCCTCCCCACGCAAAGCGCTGCGCGGAAACGGCGGTCGGCTCGCGCTCCCGTCGTCCGGTGCTCCGGATGGACATGTGCCCGGAAGAGTAACGGATGGGAGGCTTTATGGAAAGCGGCGCGTCTGTCATCCCGAGCGTAGCGAGGGACCTGTGCGGGTGGGGCGCGATGCCTTGCCACATTCCCCGCGCCCCACCCGCACAGGTCCCTCGCTACGCTCGGGATGACAACACTACCGCGATAAACTGCGGCGCGATGATGACCGACATCGACATCGCCATCGAAGCCGCGCGCCGCGGGGCGGCCGTGCTGCTGCGGTATTGGGAGCAGCTCGACAAGCACGACGCCGACGTCAAGGCGCGGAACGACTGGGTTTCCGCCGCGGACCGCGAGAGCGAAGCGGCCATCTTCGAGGTCATTCGCGCCCATCGTCCGGACGATCTCTGTCTTGGCGAAGAAAGTGGGATGAGCGAGGGGTCGGGGCCGCGTACCTGGATCGTCGATCCGCTCGACGGCACCTCCAACTATCTCCAGCACTTTCCGTTCTGGAGCATCTCCATCGCCCTGCGGCGCGAGAAGGAAATGATCGCGGGCCTGGTCTACGAGCCGCTGCGCGACATCTTCTACACCGCCGAGCGTGGTGCAGGGGCCTTTCGCAATGAGGAGCGGGTGCGCATCTCCGATCAGCCCACGCTCGAGGGCGCGTTCCTGGCCACCGGCTTCCCGTTCCGGGCGCAGGAGTATGTCGAGTCGTACGTGAGGATTTTCGAAGACGTGATCCGCACGGCCAAGGGCGTGCGCCGGGCCGGCTCGGCCGCGCTCGATCTCGCCTACACCGCCGCCGGCATCTTCGACGGCTTCTTCGAGATGCACCTCTCGCCGTGGGACGTCGCGGCCGGCGCGCTGCTCGTCACCGAGGCCGGCGGCATCGTCACCGACTTCTCCGGCGGGCAGCGCTGGCTGGAGCGCGGCAACATCGTCGGCGCCGCGCCGGGCGTGCACGAACAGTTGATGCAGGTCATCGGCCGGCACACCACGGAAGACAAGCTCGATCACCGGAAGAACGCCCGGTTGCTCTCGTAGCGCGATGCCGAAGCTTCCACGGACGTTCTACCTACAGGACACGGTCTCGGTGGCGCGTGCGCTGCTCGGCTGCGTGTTGTGGCGGCGGCTGGACAGCGGCGAGCGGCTGGCGGCGCGGATCGTGGAGACGGAGGCGTACCTCGGCGCAAACGATTCGGCCAGCCACGCCCGCCGCGGCCTCCGCTCGGAGCGCAACGCCTCGATGTACCTGGAAGGTGGGCACGCGTACGTCTACTTCACCTACGGCATGCACTGGTGCATGAACGTGGTCACGCAGGAGGCCGACCTCGCCGAGGCCGTGC
Source organism: Acidobacteriota bacterium (assembly GCA_034665665.1). GTDB lineage: Bacteria > Acidobacteriota > Thermoanaerobaculia > Gp7-AA8 > Gp7-AA8 > DASWOB01. Next base: position 849 of record JAXDJK010000113.1, on the reverse strand, counting down.
TGCTGCGCGGCGCGGAGCCGGTGCGCGGCGTCGAGGCCATGCGCCTCCGGCGGCCAAAGGCGAAGAAGGACTGGGAGCTCATGAACGGGCCGGGCAAGCTGTGCATGGCCTTGGAGATCGGCCGCCACTTCGATGGCGAGAGTCTGGCCGGCGACACGCTCTGGCTGGCGCCGCGCGACATCGATGTGGCGGATGACGACATCGGCGTCAGCGCTCGCATCGGCGTCGACAACTCCGGCGAGGCCGCCGAGTGGCCGCTGCGCTTCTTCCTGCGCGGGAACCGGCACGTTTCGCCGTACCGGCGGCTGTGACCATGCAGCCGGACCATTACCGCACCATCCCCGAGCCGGCCGAGTTCCGGCACAAGATCGAGCGCTCGGAGTTCCTCGGCATCGCCTTTCCGGTGACCACCGAGGAGGCCTTCTTCGAAGAACTGACCCGCGTGCAGAAAAAGTACTTCGACGCCACGCACCACTGCTGGGCGTTCCGGCTCTGGACCGACGGCCGGTCGCGCAGCTCGGATGCCGGCGAGCCCTCGGGCACCGCCGGGCGACCGATCCTGGCTGCCATCGAAGGCGCCGAGGTGCACGACGTGGGGGTGATCGTCGTGCGCTGGTACGGCGGCATCAAGCTCGGCACCGGCGGACTCTCCCGCGCCTACCGCGACACCGCCGCCGAGACCCTGCAGGCTGCGCCGCGGCTGGATCGCTACGTCTACGAGCGGGTGAGCATCATCGTGCCGTTCGACGCCCTCGGCACGGTCTACCGCCTCATCCATCCGCCTGACATCCTCCTGGCCGTGGAACGGTACGGCGAGGAGAACGAATTCATCTTCGAGGTGCGTGCCTC
>JAXDJK010000112.1:0-3607 GCA_034665665.1 Acidobacteriota bacterium | reverse complement strand
GATTACTACGCCGGCCTGAAGCCGCAGACGATCGAAGGGGTGGAACAGCCCGACCACGGCAGCTCGCGCTCCGCGCTCGGGCTCCGGCTCATCCCGAACCCGGAGCGTAACCGCTTCTACAACATCGAGCTGGCCGACGATCCGCGCGGACGCCGGCGCGAGAAGACCGACGTCACTACCCGCACCAACCCGGCCACCGGCCAGTCCGAGACGATCGTTACCCAGACCACGAAGTACGACCGCGATTTCGTCCTCTCCGCGCAAGCCGGCTGGGTGCTGGACGACCTAGCCGTGCGCATCGGCCTGTTCGATTCGACCGGGGGCGTGGGTGCCGACTACAAGCTCAACGACCGCATCCGCGTGACCGGCGAAGCCTTTGATTTCGGAAAAAAACGCGACGACAACCCCCACCTCCGCCTGACCGGCGAGTACATCGTCCGCAAGGAACGGACGAACACACCAACCATCTTCGTCACCTCCGGCATCGACAACGCCCTGAACGACACCGCCTTCATCTTCGGCGGCGGCGTGCGCTGGCGCGACGAAGACCTCAAGTACCTGATCGGGTCGATCCCGCTCGGCAAGTAAGCCATGGCCACTACCGTCATCCTCCTCTTCGGCGGGCGTTCCGCCGAGCACGAAGTCTCGATTCTCTCCGCCCGCTCCGTCGCCGCGGCCATCCCGCGCACGCGCTTCGACGTGGTGCCGATGTGCATCGCCCGCGACGGCCGCTTCATCGCGCCGGAGCGCAGCGCCGCAATCCTGGAAGGCACCGATCGCACTGAACGCAGTGACCGTGGCGACGCCGACTTTTCGTTCGAGGTCTGGTCGCGCACGGCTCCGCTCGACATCATCTTCCCGCTCATCCACGGCAGCGGGGGCGAGGACGGCTCACTGCAGGGCTACCTGGAGATCCTCGGCCTGCCGTACGTCGGCAGCGGCGTGACCTCATCGGCCGTGGCCATGGACAAGGTGCACATGAAGCAGGCTTTCGCCGCGGCGAAGCTGCCGATGGTGGACTACGTCGCCCTGAGTGACTACGAGTGGCGCAACGAGCGCGAGCGCGTCTCCCGCGCCATCGCCAACAACCTGCGCCTGCCGTACTTTGTGAAGCCGGCCAACAGCGGCTCGTCCGTCGGTGTGACCAAGGTCAAGAAAGACGGGGAGCTCGGCAACGCCATCGAGCACGCGCTCCGCTTCGACGAGAAGGTCCTGATCGAGCGCGGCATCGAGGCGCGCGAGCTGGAAGTCTCGGTCCTCGGCAACGACACGCCCGAAGCGTCGGTCCCGGGCGAGATCGTGGCCGCCGGCGAGTTCTACGACTACGCCGACAAGTACGTCGACAACAAATCGCAGCTGGTGATCCCCGCCAAGCTGGCCAAAGACAAGAGCGAGGAGCTGCGCCGCGTAGCCCTGACCGCCTTCCGCGCCGTCGGCGCCTGGGGCTTCGCCCGCGTCGACTTTTTCCTCGAGCGCGGCACCAACCGCCTCTACGTCAACGAGATCAACACCATCCCCGGCTTCACCAGCATCTCCATGTACCCCAAACTCTGGGAAGCCACGGAGATGAAGTACCCCCGCCTGGTGGAACGCCTCCTCGACCTCGGCATCGAGCGCTCCCGCGCCCGCGCGGAACGACGCGAATCGATGATGCGCTGGTTCGACGACGCCACGCCGATCGTGTAGGAGGGCGGTCAGGTACGGGCTTTTGACGCCAGTTCGCGACGGGCCTCTGTGAACGCCCGCTCCTCCAGCTCTACACGCTCCCTCACCACGCGCTCCACCCACGCCTGAAGGTCGCGCTCGCGATGCAAGCGCGCCAGAAATCCCGCTCGCTGCGCGAGATTTGCGGGAAGGCCGATCGCTTTCTGGTTCCGGGAAACCTGGACCGGCGGATCCCATGCCGAATCGTCGTCGGCTTGGGCGATCACCCGGTCGTCGATGACGTCCTGGGGCGAACGGCTGGTATCTGACGGAATTTGCGTAGTCTTTCTCATAACGGCCAGCCGGTGATGATCCTCACGTCGTCCCACTTCACCACCCGTTCATTCTAACGGCGGCGGCTTGCCGCCTCCGCGCGGACCCGCTACCCTCTCGTCCGCACGATGACCACTGCCCCCGCCGCCCTCCGCATCCGCCCCGTCGACGTGGGGAAACGCGCCGCCGTCACGTCCGGCATCCTCGGCGCGCTCGCGGTGCTGGGGGAGTTCTGCTTCCTCTTTCCTGACCTGCTGGTCTTTCACGATTCAATGGCGTTCTACCGCGACCATCTCGACGCGATCCGCGGGCTGCTGCTGGTCACCATCGCCGGCGCAATCGTGCTCGGTGCGGCGAGCTTCTTCCTGATCCGCTCGCGGGTCTACGGGATCCTCGGTATCGGGCTCGGGCTGATCGCGCTGGCCCTCGGCGGACCGAATGCGCAACCGCTCACGACGCAGCCGCGGGCGGTGAGCGCCGGGCTCGATTACTTCCTGCTGGAGCTGCTGCTCCTGGCCGCGGTGTTCATCCCGATGGAGCGCATCTCGAAGCTTCGCGACCAGAAGATCTTCCGCACCGGCTGGCAAACGGACCTCAAGCACTTCTTCGTCAGCCACTCCGGCATCCAGCTGCTGTCGTTCGCCACCATGATCCCGGTGCAGGTGCTCTTCCGCTGGGCCATCAAGCTGGACTTCCAGCAGTCCGTGGCGGCGCAGCCGATATGGCTGCAGTTCTTCGAGATGCTGTTCGTGGCCGACATCGTCACCTACTGGCTGCACCGCGCCTTTCACAGCGTGCCGTGGCTCTGGAAGTTCCACGCGATCCACCACTCGAGCCTGCAGATGGACTGGCTGGCCGGCTCGCGCTCGCACCTCGTCGATACGTTCCTGAACCGCCTGCTCGGGTTCATCCCGATCTTCATCCTCGGGTTCTCACCAGCGGCGCTGTACGTCTACCTGGTGTTCGTCTCGTTCCACGCCGTGTACATCCACGCCAACGTCCGCCACCGCTGGCCCTACCTGCGCTGGATCTTCGCCACCCCGGAGTTCCACCACTGGCACCACACCTCGGATGAAGAAGGAATCGACAAGAACTTCGCCGTCTTCCTGTCGGTCATCGACGTGATCTTCCGCACCGCCCACCTGCCGGATCACTGGCCGCAACGCTACGGCACCACCAAGTTTCAACCTCCCGAGACCTACCTCGGCCAGCTCGCGTACCCGTTCCAGAAGCACGACGACACGCCATACGGGTAGGAGCGCTGGCGCGGGAAGGGCTAACGCCGGCTCCACACCCCGACGCCGAACGCGAGAATGAACACCGCCGCACCGACCAGACTCCAACGGATGTCGCTGTCTCGCATGTAGCGGACCACCACCGCGCTGAGCGCGAGCACCGCGGCGATGAGGGAGAGGATCAACGTCAGCTTCGCGGAGGCAGGTCGCATCGCGGCATTTTAAGGGCATGCCACGAACGTCGCACGAAGCGCGAACGAGCGCGAAAGGTCCACGCGAAGCGTTTGGACTGCCGGCGGCTTTCCGCCGCTTTTGTACAGCCACGAGCAGCGCACGTGGCATGACGCGGCAGGCCAGCGAGTGCCACCGGCAGCGCAGGTGGCTGTACAAAAGCG
>JAXDJK010000111.1:0-2574 GCA_034665665.1 Acidobacteriota bacterium | reverse complement strand
GCAAGGGGATCGAGAAGCCCATCGTGGCGTCGCTCGCCGGGGACGTCGAGGTCGAGGAGGCCTCGCAGTACCTGTTCGAGCGCGGGATCCCCGCCTACCCGTACACGACCGAGACGCCCGTCGAGGTCCTGGCGGCGAAGTACCGGTGGGCCCGCATGGCCGGGCTGCTGGAGCGAAAGCGCTGACGAGGTCGTCGGCACGGGTCAGCTCGCACGCGCACTTCGAAAGGAGGAGAGGGCGGAGCTCGTGAGGTACGCAGGGCGTGGGCAGAGGAGGCGGCGCGGCGCGCGCCGTCGCCCACGCCGATGAAGGTGTTACAGGGTCTAGTAGGGGAGAAACATGGAGATTGGAGAGAGGCCGGGCTCGTCCCCCGCTACGGCGGCGGACAACGCGGCAGTCGGTGAGGATCGGGTCTGGCGGGCGGGCAAGCTGCCGCCGATGCCGATCCGCAGGTTGCCCGAGGCGCCGCAGGCGGCGCACATCATCGGGCCGGCGATGATCCTGGTCGCGCTCGGCGTCGGCTTCGGCGAGACGTATCTGTGGCCGCGGCTCGTGATCGTGTTCGGTCCGGAGATCCGCTGGCTGTTCCTGGTCGGCGTGATCGTTCAGACGGTCGTGATGCTCGAGATGGCCCGTTATGCGATGGCCACCGGAGAATCGATCTTCTTCGGGGCTGCACGCGTGGCGAAACCCATCATGTGGTTCTTCTTCACGGTCGCGATCCTCGTCTACGTCTGGCCGGGTCACATCTCCGGAGGCGCGGAGGCGCTGGAGCGGCTGACCGGCATCCCGTGGCAGCTGTCCGCCAGCGTGGGCCTGATCGTGATCGGGATCATGTTCACCGTCGTCACGGTGATCTACAACCTGATCGAGGCGCTGCTTGCGTTCCTGGTCGGCGTGCTCGTGATCGGCTCCGCCATCGTCGGCGCGGTCGTCGGCGACCTCGGCGATCTCGGCCAGGCCCTGGCGGGCACGGTCCGCTTCGACACCGGGATCCCGAGCGAGGCCCTGACCGCCGCGTTCTTCCCGATCGTCGTGGGTGCGCTGGCGTTTGCCGGCCCCTCCGGCATGCAGCAGATGTGGTACACGCTCTGGCTTCGCGACAAGGGCGCCGGCATGGGCTCGCACATCCCTCGCGTGCGTGGACTGCTCCACGCCGGCGAGGAGGAGACGATCCCCGACGCGGGCTACATGTTCGACACGGACGACCCCGAGGAGATGCGCAAGTGGAAGGGGTGGCAGAAGTGGGTCCGCTACGACGCCATCCTGCTGTTCTTCGGCGTCACCATGCTCGTGACCATCATCTTCACGGTCATGGCGATGAACGCCGCCCAGGTCAACCCGGAGGCGCGCACCGCGCTGCTCGAGGGTGACCGCGACGCGGCGCTGCCGGCGATGGCGGCTGCCTTCGCGCAGGCGGCGAGCTACTTCGACACGCTGTTCTTCGTCTTCATCGCGATCGTCGGGTGGAAGGCGAGCGTCGGACTCTTCGACGCGTTCGCCCGCGGCCAGTCCGACATGACGTACTACTTCATGCCGGGCGCGAAGAAGTTCAAGATGGCGCAGCTCTACAGCATGTACCTGTGGGGCGTGATCATCTTCGGGATCCTGATCCTGAACTTCGGACCGGCGGATGGTCCGACGCAGATCCTGGACATCCTGGCGTTCCTCTCCACGTTCGTCATGGGCGCGTACTGCCTGACGCTCGCGGTCGTGAACAACAAGAACCTGCCGAAGCGGATCCGGCCGAACAAGCTCATCACGGCGGTGCTCGTCCTTGGCGGCATCGGCTACCTGTTCGCGTTGTTCTACAGCCTGATCCGGTTCGGCGTCACGGACCTCGGCTGATGACTGTCACCGGAGCAGAGACGATCGCGCACCCCGTTTCCGAGCGGGCTCCCGACGCGACGCCATGGGAAACGCTCGACCGCCGTCAGGTCGCGGAGTTGATCCTTCCGGGCATGCTCATCGGGCTGCTCGGGGGATCGATCGCCGGAGGGCTGGCCGCCCTGGGCGGCCTGTCCCTCGGCGTGACGCTGGTCTCAGCGCTCTCGCTGGGAATCCCGCTCGCCATCGTCGGCGCGCTCTATGAGGTCCTGCTCGGCAAGGGCAGGATCCCGTTGGGCCCGCTGGCGCCGGCGGCGGCGTTGTGGCTCGTCGGGTTCCCGGTGTCCAGATCACTGAACGCCGCGCTGACCGACCTGTACGCAGGGTCGTCGGTCGCGGTGCCCAACGGCTGGGCCGCGTTCGTCGTCTACCAGGTGCTGCTGAGCGTCGCCTTCGCGATCGGCTTCTGGTGGCTGCACGAGAACTTCGCGCCGCGCTGGTGGTATGCGATGCGAGACCGCAACCCCGTCGCGAGTCACTTCGTCCGCGTGCAGCTGGCGGCGGCAGCCGTTCAGGACAAGGAGAGGCGGGACCGCGAGGCTCGCCATTCCAGCCGGCGGGCCCCGAAGACCGCCGCCGAGCGGCCGGCGCGCCGCCGCGCGCTCGGCTGGACGTGCGCCAGCCTGACCCGCCGAGCGGCCGAGCGGCCGGCGCGCTGCCGAGCGGCCGGCGCGCTGCCGAGCGGCC
>JAXDJK010000110.1:0-3116 GCA_034665665.1 Acidobacteriota bacterium | reverse complement strand
CGTGCACCGCGACAAAGCGGCGTCTGAGGCCGCCGTCAGTCCAAACGTGCCTGCCGGCGCCGCGGTCCTCTGGCACAGCGAACTGCACGTGGCTGTACGGGAGGATCGGCAGCTGCGTGACCGCGCCCGAGGGTTCCCGGACGGTCACGATGCCGGAGCCACCGGCAGTTTCGGTGATGCCGAGGTTCACGCGGGCGCCAGCCGTGTCGAGCGGAGCGGTGATGAGCGGTGGCTCGTGCAACGACGTGGTGTCAAGGCCCGGCGGGATTTCTTGTCCGGAGGTCACGCTTGCCACGCGGACGTCGCCAAGGATCTCGAGGCTGCCGCTGCCAACCGCGGCGAACAGCGCTGATACGACCTCGTCGAAAGCCACCGTTTGACCGGGCGCGAGAGCAACACCCACGGCAGAGAAGGTGACCCGTCCATCCTGCGCGCTTGGCGTGAAGATCATGGTGGCGGTGACCGGGCTCGCAGAGGGATTCGCGAGGCGCACCTCGCTCGTGAAGCGAAGGCCCGTGGCGCCTACGACGTTGGTGACGACCGGGATCATCTGCCGCGGGCCTGTGGCATGCGGCCGCTCCGCTTCCGGCGCGTCGCCGGCGAACTGGATGACCAGCCCCCAGGAAAGCAGCCTCCCGGTGTCGAGCGAGCGCTGATCGGCCACGCGCAGCTGCCACGTGCCGGCAGCGGACAGGCCGCGCAGGACTTCCAGCGGCTGCGCGGCGGCGACGTCGATGCCGTAGGTGGTGTGAATGTCGGCCGTCCGCTCGAACGAGAGGTTTTGCAAAAGTACTTCCGTGCCGTCCGGCGCGATGAGGGTGATGCGCAGGTCGCCGCGAGCGCTGTGCTGGATGTCGACGCGCACGCCGATCCGCTCGATGAGCCGCGGGTCATCAATGGTGAGGGTGGCGGTGATCCCTTCCGGATTGTTCTCGGGGATCGGGAGGTCACGCACGTTGCTCTGAAAATGCGTCAGCTCGCCGCGCGGGCCGGCACCGCACGTCGCGCCGGCGAGGATGCCGCGCGCAGTCATCGCGGCGCAGATCAACGGCATGTGCGAGCCGCCGTAGAGCAGGCGATCGACATCCAGCATCCGCCCGGCGATCGCGGCGTACGTCGGGTGCGGCGGGGTGCCGAAAAGCGATTCGAAGATGATGGTCGTGGCGATCCGCCGCCCCTCGGCGGAGCCGTAGCGTGCCACGAGCGCCACATGAATCTCCCGCAGCGCGGAGGACCAGATCTGACCGTTGCGGTGTTCCACCCCCGCGACGTCGCCCCCTTCGTAGTCGGCCATGGTGCGCGTGCTGTCGAGCCGTCGCAGGCAGTCGCTGCCGGGTGGATACGAGCACTGCTGCGAGTCGTCGTCCGTCCAGCAGCGCGCATCCCAGTCCGCGAAGCAGAACGGATCGCGGCCGGACTCGCGGCGCTGCTCGTAGCCGGCCGAGAAGGCCCAGTAGTCGCCGAAGCCCTCGGACATCGCCCGCGCTTCGCTCGCGAACGTGCCGGCAAACGTCCCGGGCGCGATCCATTCGAGCAGGGCGTGTCCGTATTCGTGGATCAGGAGGTCCGCATCCTCGGCGTCGTCCGTCCCGCCATCCCCGAAGAAAAGCGTACCGAGACCCGCCTGCGATGCGGACGGGAGAAAGAACGAGTTGTCGCTGCCATTCGCGGCGTGGGCATCAACGGGAACGGCGTACGCGGCGATGGTCCGCGGACCGCTGTAGCCGAGCGACTGCAGGTAACGTTGATTGCGGTCAATGTGCACGTAGGCGTGCACATCTTCGAAGCCGTCCTGCTCGCGATCGAACAGGAACGAGTCAGCCGCACCCGGCGGCCCAATCTGCGGCGGCTGCAGGTCGACCAGCCGCACATACGGGCCGTTCAATTCGTCCGGCACCGTGACCTCCCGATAGGCATGGGGAGGGACCGCGGCCGCAGCGTCGTTCTGATCCCGCAGAGAGGGATCGTTGAGGGCAGCCACGGGATTCGGATCGAAGATGCGTGCTGTCTTGGCCGTGAAGTAGAGCGGCTGGCGATACAGCAGCGCCCCCGTTTCGGCGTCGTGAAAGTAGGCGATCGGCTCCAGCGGACGCTCCGCGCGCACGACGCGCGTGACGAAGCGCAACGCGCCGTTCCAGTTGATGGCCACGAGGTCGCCGGCGGTGCTGTGCGCGGTCGTGCGCACCCGCCGCTCGGCTCCGGTGGCGAGATCGTGCCGCGTGCGGTCGGGCGAGACGTTCACTTCGCCGTCCACGACCGGCACACCGTCGACATACTGCCGGTAACGCTGATGCGTACCGAGGAGCGACTCTCGCGTCAGCTCCAGCCGGAGATCGGGCTCGGCGGCGCGGACCGAAAGCGCCAGCGCAGCGAGCAACAGGGCGGCCGAGCGGTTCATCGCTCTACGATACGTGAGCGCCAGAGCCGGCGCTGGGGACGCTGGCGCTCACCGGCGCCGGCGTCTCATTCGGCAGCGAGAAGTAGAAGGTCGTGCCCGCCCCTTCCTTGCTCTCCACCCAGATCGTGCCGCCGTGCCGCTCGATGATCTGCTTGGTGATGTAGAGCCCGAGGCCAAGACCGCCGTAGTTTGTGGAGGAGACGTGCCGGCCGCGATGGAAACGCTCGAAGACCTGCGCGAGCTCGTCTGCCGGAATGCCGATCCCGCGGTCGCACACCGACGTCACGTACGCGTCGCCGCGGTCTTCGACGCCGACCATGATGTCGCTGCCCTCGGGCGAGTACTTCACGGCATTCTCCAGCAGGTTGCCGAGCACCTGCTCGAGCCGGTCGCGGTCGCCCGTGATGAACTTGCTCTCGTCCGGCAACTGCATGTGGAAGCGCCGGTCGCTGACCGCCGTGTGGTGGCGGTGCACGACGTCGCGGACGAACTGCGCCCAGGCAATCGGCTCGCGCCGGATCTCCAGGCGGCCGGTCTCGATGCGCGAGACGTCGAGCAGCTCGAGGATCAGCCGCGACATGCGGTCGATCTGGTCGAGGGCGATGTCCAGATACTCCTCGGAGGTATTGAGGTCGCCCTCCTTGATCAGCATCTTGGCGAGCTGCGTGTAGCCCTTGATGCTGGTGACGGGCGTGCGCAGCTCGTGTGAGGCGATCGA
>JAXDJK010000109.1:0-3272 GCA_034665665.1 Acidobacteriota bacterium | reverse complement strand
GCGGTGTACCTGCACGCGATCGGCGGGGCGGCGCAGGTGTGCGCGGCCTCGGTCAAGCGGGTGGACGGCGTGGATTGGATGGACCTCGGGTCGCCCGAAGCCATCTGGCACCTCTGGGTCGAGGATTTCATGGCTATCGTGACCATGGACGCGCACGGCCAGTCCCTCCACCAGCAGGTGCTGGAGGAGTCGAGAGCCAGGCTCGAAGCATTGAAGGCGTAGAGCTTGCGTGGTGTCGCTGCCGTATGCGAGTTGAACGCGATACCCTCGGCGAAGTCCCCGTCCCCGCTGACGCACTCTACGGCGCACAGACGCAGCGGGCCGTGCAGAACTACCCCGTCAGCGGCCTGCGCGAGCATCCGCTCTTCATCCGCGCCTTCATCTACCTGAAGAAAGCCGCCGCGCTCGCCAACCGCGAGATGGGGGCGATGGAACCGCAGATCGCGGATGCCATCGTCGCCGCCTGCGACCGCATCCTCGGCGATTTCGACGAGCACCGCCGCCACTTCGTGGTCGACGTCTTCCAAGCCGGCGCCGGGACGTCGTTCAACATGAACTGCAACGAGGTGATCGCCAACCTCGCGAACGTCGCCCTCGGCGGCGAGCTGGGCGTCTACAAGCCGGTCAACCCGAACGATCACGTGAACATGGCGCAGTCGACGAACGACGTCTTCCCGACGGCCATCCGCATCGCCACGCTCCTCCTGCTGGACGAGCTCGAGCCGCGCCTGCGCCTGCTCATCGAGGCCGTCGATGCCAAAGGCGACGAATTCAGCGACGTCATCAAGTCCGGCCGCACCCATCTCGCCGACGCCGTTCCGATCACCCTCGGCCAGGAGTTCCACGCCTACGCCTCCGCGGTCCGCCGGGCCACGGCGCTCCTCCGCCGCGATGCCGAAGAGCTGCGCATTCTCGGCATCGGCGGAACAGCCGCCGGGACCGGCATCAACACGCCTGTCGGTTACCGCTTCGTCGTCGTACGGCAGCTGAGCGAGCTGACCGGGCTCCCGCTCCAGGCCACGGACGACCTCCGCGAAGCCATGCAGTCGCAGCTGCCGGTCGTCGCGGTCTCCGCGGCGATGCGCAACCTGGCCCTCGAGCTCACCCGCATCACCAACGACCTGCGGCTGCTCTCCTCCGGCCCCATCACCGGCCTGGCCGAGATCACGTTGCCGTCCGTGCAGCCCGGCTCGTCGATCATGCCCGGCAAGGTCAACCCGTCGATGCTAGAGGCGATGAACCAGATTCTCTTCCACATCATCGGCGCCGACACCGCCGTCGCCTACGCGTCGCAGGCCGGCCAGCTGGAGCTGAACGTGATGATGCCGCTGATGGCCTTCGAGATCACCTTCTCGATGGAGATCCTGAAGAACTACCTGCCGGTCTTCGTCGAAAAGTGCGTGAGCGGCATCGGCGCGAATCGCGAGCGTTGCGAGGCCTACTACATCAGCTCCCCCGCGCTGGCCACGGCCCTCAACCCGATCATCGGCTACGCCGCCGCGGCGGAGATCGCCAAGGAGTCGACGAAGACCGGCAAGCGCATCCCCGACATCCTCCGCGAGCGCAAGCTGCTGTCGGACGAAAAGATCGCCGAGATCTTCACCCCGGACTTCCTGGCCGGGCAAGCGGACCGGAAGGCGTAGAATCATGGGCGTCCATCCGTTCCCATGCGCCTATTCATCGCCTCGAGCTTTCCCGAGCCCGTCGTGCGCGATCTCAATGAGCGCGTGAACGCCATCCGCTCGCGCCTCCCCGCTGCCTCATGGGTCCGCCCCGAGACCCAACACCTCACCTACGCCTTCCTCGGCGAACAGCCCGAAGCGCTCGTCGCCACGCTCCTCCCCACGCTCACCGCGCACCTCGGCAAGCTCCCCCGCTTCGCGGCCACGCTCGACGGCGCCGGCTTCTTCCCCAACCCGCGACGCGCGCGCGTCGGCTGGGTCGGCCTGCTCCCCGAGCAGAACTTCTCCGACATCGCCCGCACCGTCCGCTCCGTCGTCACCGCCGCCGGCGTGACCCTCGACCGCGCCGACTTCAAGCCCCACCTGACCATGATGCGCATGCGCGACGGCTGGCCCCCGTCCTCCATCGACCTCTTCACGCGCACCCTCAGCCACTACCGCTCCGAGCCCTTCACGATGGACCACGTGACCCTCTACGCGAGCGAGCTCAATCCGAAGGGCGCCGTCCACACACCGGTGCAGAAGTTCGCGTTAGCGAGCGTGTAGCGTCGCGCTGAAGACACCGTCGACGACCCGTGCCATCCGCTCGTAGTCCAGCGTGTTCGCCGTGTCGTCGCGCGTGTGGTAGTTCGGATTGCGGAGGAAGGCCGTGTCCGTGACCATCACCGCCGGCCAGCCGTGGCTCCAGTAGTTGCGGTGATCCGAGGCGTCGGACGTTTCACGCGGGCCATTGAAGCTCACCACGCGCACGCCGCCGGCGCCGGCCATGGCGCGCTTGACCTGCCGCGTCAGCGAGCGAGCGCTCCAGCCGCCAACGACGGCGATGAAGTCGCCCTTGGTGGGATAGATCCACGCGAAGAGCTGGTTCGGCCAGGCCTGTTGCTCGGCAAAGTAGCCGATCATCTCCAGGCAGATCATGCCGCGCACGCCGACGCCCTGCGCGGCCAGGCTGTTCGCATGAACGGCGCTGCCCATCTGTTCCGATCCGAAGAACGGCGGCTCCTCGGTGGTGAAGGCCACCAGCAGCACCGGCGCCGCGGGTGGCTGCCGGCCCAGTAGCCGCGCGAGCTCGAGGAGGCCGGCCGTCCCGCTGGCGTTGTCATCCGCCCCCGCCAGATCGGCCGTCGTCTCGCCGAACGAATCGTAGTGCGCACCCACCACCAGCACCGGCAGCTTCGGATCCTGTGGACCCCAACGCGCCACGACGTTCGCGTAGCTTCCTCGGCGCGCGGTAAAGCGCTGCACCATCGTCTCACCTCCCGCGGCCCGGAAACGATCGGCGATGTAGACCGCGGTGCGCTCCAGGTTGTCCGGCCGTTTCGCGCTGCGCGGCCGCACGTCGTTCGTGAGAAAGCGCACGTGCTCGCGCAGCGTGGCCGCATCCGCACGCGCGCGGCCGGGGAACGGCAGCGCCGCGAGAGTCGGCTGCCGGAGCGCGGCCACGAAGCCCGCGAACGCGATCGCACCGAGGACCAGCACGCCGAGGAGAATGCGAAGGATCGACTTCACGCTACCTCGGACGCGCAACCGCACCGCCGGGTTGCACTCCCAAAGCGCGCCGGACTACGCGAAGCGTTTGGAGTGCGGCGC
>JAXDJK010000108.1:0-3724 GCA_034665665.1 Acidobacteriota bacterium | reverse complement strand
GTTGTAGAAGAACGCGCCGAACTGCGCGTTCGTCAGCTCCGTGGCGGCATCGGTGACGGTCTGCACGAGCTTGTGCACGTCCAGCTCGGCGGCCACGGAGCGCGCGGCTTCGGCGAAGCGGTCGAAGCGGCGCGCGCTCAGGGCCACCCCGACGGCGTCGGCCAGGAGCGAGGCCACGGGCAATGCTTCGTCCGGCACAGCGTGGCGCGTACGGTAGTAGCAGGTGAGGGTGCCGGTGGCGGCGCCGCGTACCTGGAGAGGAATGACGAAGAGGGAGGCGATTCCTTCCTGCTCGTAGAAGGCACGGCGCTCGCCCCCCGCAGCCGAGGCGGCGTCATCGATGCGGATCGGCCCGTGCGCGAGCGCGGCCTCGTCCCGCCGGCCCGGAATGGTGTGCTCGGCGTACTGCTCGGAGAGGCCGGAGCTGGCTGCGACTTCCCATAACCGCGTCCGCTCGTCGAAGAGCCACACGGCGTACGCATCGGCCGGGATGATCTCCGGCATGGTCTCGACGATGAGGGTCAGCGCCTGACGGGTGGGAAGGCCACCGCGGAGCTGCGTGGAGAGGCGCGCCAACGCGCTCAGTCGGCTGCCCAGGGTCGGTATCGATGCCGCTTCGCGATACGCTGTCATGGTGATTCGCCGGCCTCAGTGTATCCCGGGTGATCGACGGTCGCTTCGCCTGCTCGCGCTACACTTGGCCGTGTCTCTTGCGGTGGCATTCTCAGCCGAGGCAGCGGCGGAACGGCGCGGCGGAATCGCCTTCCATTACGCCACGCCGCTCTCGCCGCGGATGCTGGAGTGGTACGGCCGTTTCGACGTGCTGGTCACGCACGATCCGTTGCCGCGGGCGCAGGTGGACGCGCTCCATCGTCACGGGACGAAGCTGGCGCTGTACGAGTGGTCGGTGGCCTTTTACGCGTCGCACGCGACGCCCTGGCAGCGGACGCTCGCTCCGGCCGCGCTGCTGAATCGCACGCCCTTGCGTGGTCACCTCGGCGCGACCGACGCCGATGCGTTCTATTACGACCCGGCCACGCGCGAGCACGAGCGGGAGCGCGCCCCGGCACTGGTGCGCCGCCTGCGCACGCTGGGCTACGACGGGGTGTTCCTCGACACCACCACCGTCGCGAGCGTGCATCCCGAGGCGCTGGCCGAGTACGAGCGGAGACACGCGGGCTCGCCGTATGACGAGGTGTTCGCGCGGTTCCTGGCGAAGCTGCGCGCGGAGCTGGGAAAGGACGGGGTGATCGTCACGAATCAGGGTTTCCGTGCGGCGGCGCAGTATCTGCCGTACGCGGACTGGGAGGTGACGGAGAGCCTGATCACGTATCCGCATGACGGCGGGCTGGTGCTGCGGCCGTGGCTCGAGGAGAACGACCGCTGGAACAGCACGGCCTTCCTGATGCCGGAGCTCCTCGGGCCGGTGCAGCGGGAGTATCCGAAGGTACGGTTTGCGCATCTCAATTACCTGGACGCGCTCGATCCGCGGAGGGTGGAGGAGATCGTCGCCATCGCGCGGTACTTCGGCGCGGAGGCGTTCGTGACGCTGCCGTCCCTCGCGGCAGACGCGCGCAGCGACATCTACTTCGCCGACCTCGGCGCGGCGCGTCCGCGGCGCGAGGGGTATCGCTTCTTTGCGCGTGGACTGGTGGTGGTGAACCGCGGAAGCGGCGTGCTGCGCATTCCGAACCCGGGCGGCGCGGCGTACGAGGACGTGGTCACGGGCGAGCGCTTCCGCGGCCGGACGCTGTTGATCCCGCGCGGCCGGGCGCTGGTGCTGCGGAAGGTGGCGCGTTGATCGAGTACCGGGAGGGGAGCGCCGCCGATCGCGATGCGGTGCTGGCCCTCCGGCGGCGCTGCTTTCCCGACGATGATCTGGAGAAGCAGGACCCGCGCTTCTGGGATTGGGAGTTCGGCGGCGGCCGGCTGTTCCTGACCACGAGCGGCGGCCGGGCGGTGGCGCACATCGGCTTTGTGCCGCAGACGTATGCGGTCGGCGGCGAGACGGTGCGTGGCGCGCTGGCGGTGGATGCGATGACCGATCCGGAGTTTCGGCGGCAGGGGATCTTCCGCACGCTGATGGGGGTGGCGCGGGAGGCGATCCGCGGCGATTACGCGCTGAGCACGGCGTGGCAGATCCGGAAGACGGTGCTGCCGGCCATGCGTGCGAACGGATGGGAGCCGGTGCTGTGGGCGCCGGTGCTGGCCAAGCCGCTGCTGTTTGCGCGGGGTGATGGCGGGAGTAGCGCGCCCCGCCCGCACAGGTCCCTCGCTACGCTCGGGATGACAATCAGGGGCGTGCAGGATCTGCGCTGGCGGTATGAAGAAAATCCCTTGTGGAAGTACGAGATCGCCACGACCACCGGTGCGCGCATCGTCACGCGCCGTACGACGCTCAAGGGCTTCGATACCCTGGCCATCGCCGACCTGGCGTGGACCGACCGCGGCGGCGCGAAGGCGTTGCTGCGGCAGGCCTGCGCGCGGGGGAAGGCAGCCGGTGCGACGCTGGCGGCGGCGCTGGTGACGCTGCGGCATCCCGCGCTCCCGCTGTTCCTCGGCGCGGGATTTCTACCGACCCCGCATCGCTTTCGGCTGCTGGTGAACGTCTTCGATCCCAACCTGACGCCGCGCGTGACCCGCGGCCGGTGGGCCCTGCTCTGGGGCGACACCGACCACCTCTGATGCACCTGCTTTTCGTCTTCGCCCATCAGGACGACGAGGTCGCGGTGGCCACGCGCATCCTCGACGCGCTCCGCTCCGGCGCCACGGTGTCGTGCGTCTATCTCACGAACGGGGAAGGCCACCACGCACCCTCGCACATCCGCGACGAGGAGACGCGCCAGGTGCTGCTCCGCCTCGGCATCGATCTGGCGCGTGTGTACTTCCTCGGCTCGCAGCACGCGATTCCCGACGGCGCGCTGCATCACCATCTTGCGGATGCGCTGGCGCTGCTCGAGGCGCAGATCCCCGAGCCCGTAGACGAGGTAGTGACGCTCGCGTGGGAAGGCGGCCATCACGATCACGACGCCGCGCAGCTCGTGGCCGTCGCCTTCGCCGCGCCTCGTGGGCTGCTGCCGCGGACGTACGAGATGCCGCTGTATCACGGCTACCGCCTCCCGGGCCCGCTCTTCCGCACGCTCACGCCGCTCCGCGTCGGCAGCAGCTGGACCCCGCGCCGCATCCGCTTCCGCGACGGCCTCCGCATCGCCCTGCTCTGCCGCTTCTACCGCTCCCAGCGCAAGACCTGGCTCGGCCTCCTCCCCGAAGCGTTGTTGCGCCTGGCCCTCGGCCGCAAAGAGTGGTCCCGCCGCGTCGACGTCTCCCGCCTCCACGCCCGCCCCCACGAAGGCCCCCTCTTCTACGAGCGCCGCTTCCACGTCCCCTACGCCGAGGTTGCCGAAGCCGCGAAGGGGTTCCTCGAAAAAGCGTGAGAGGACTACGCGAAGCGTTTGGAGTGCGGCGCTTTCCCGCCGCTCTTGTACAGCCACAGGCGGCGCACGTGTGATTTACGGCGAACGCGTTTCAGCATCGGCTGCGAGGATGGCTGTACAAAAGCGGTGGCGACACCGCACTCCAAACGCTTCGCGTAGTTCGGCGCGGTTGAGGTGAGGGAAGAAACGCCCCGAGTCCTCGCCGCGCACTTTTCTTGCGCCATGCGCGGCGTATAAAGCAGGCGCCGAGGCGCGCACTACACCGAGGCATACCACGAGGGTGAGCAGAC
>JAXDJK010000107.1:0-3369 GCA_034665665.1 Acidobacteriota bacterium | reverse complement strand
ACCGGGTCTCGCGTCATGCCGGGGTGTGCCACGCCGCAAAACTTGTCATCCCGAGCGTAGCGAGGGACCTGTGCGGGTGGGGCACGGTGCGCTTGCCACACTCCCCGTGCCCCACCCACCCAGGTCCCTCGCTCCACGCTCGGGATGACAAACCGGGTCTCACCTCATCCCAAACGCGCCACTGCCGCAAAGCTTGTCATCCCGAGCGTCGAGCGAGGGACCTGGGCGGGCGGGGCGCGCAACGTGTGGATCAAGCACCGCGCAATTCACCCGACTCCACGGCCAGTGGAAAAATCGGCCGAATCGGAGCGCCGAAGGCCCGTTTTTCTACCGGGCTGACCTCATCGCACGTACCCGCGCCAACCCCGAGGTAGCCTCGGCGGATGCGCATCTATCACGTCTACATCCTCGCCAGCATTTCACGGGTGCTCTACACCGGGATGAGCGGCAATCTCGGTGTGCGGCTGTGGGCACATCGCTCCAAGCGCGACCCGAAATCGTTCACCGCGCAGTACAACGTGACGAAGCTCGTCTACCTCGAGGAGTACTCGAACCCCGTCGACGCCATCCTGCGGGAGAAGCAGATCAAAGCGTGGCGGCGCTCGAAACGCGTAAACCTCATCGAATCGCTGAACCCGGAATGGGAAGACCTCGCCTCCGAGCTTGTGGCCGAGGTCCCGGTGTCCATGCTGTAGCTACGACACCTTCACGTCGATCTGCCGCTTCGCCAGCTCCTCCATGAAGAGCTGCGGCGGAATGCAGCGCTCCTGCGGTAATGCGCCTTTCGAGGTGGTCTGGTTGCGGGCCATCATCAGGGCCACGATGGAAGCGGGGAAGGCCGTGGTGCGCATCATCGCGCTGAGGCCGGTCTCGGGGTCGAAGCGGTCGATGATGTCGTAGCGGAGGCGCTTGCCGCCGCCGGCGAATTCGACGCGCACCAGCACCACGTCCGGGCCGTCGGCCGGGAGGTTTCGGACCAGCAGGTCGCCCAGGACGCGGCGGGGGCGGACGGTGGCACCGTCGACCGTGACCGGCTCGCTGCTGCAGAGACCGAGGTCGATCATGGTCTTGAACTTGTCGCAGTGACCGGGGAAGCGGATGGTCTTGTAATCGAGCTCCCGAACCTGGCCGAGGTACGTCTCCACCAGCGTCGACGTCCCGCCGGAGGTCTGGAACGCTTCCATCGTGCCGAACGGCGCCGGGAAGTCGAGCGACTCCAGCTCCGTCATCGACTCGACGATCGCGACCTTGCCGTCGCGGATGACCCGGGCCGGCTCCACGTATTCATTGATCAGCCCTTCCACGGAGAAGACCAGCTGGTAGTCGAGCGGCGGCTGCGGATCCTGCGGCAGGCCGCCCACGCGGATGTGCACCTCGTCCAGCTGCGGGAACTGCTCGGCGCCGTGGGCCACCAGCACCGCCACCATGCCCGGAGCGAGGCCGCAGTCCGGGATGATGTTCACGCCCGCCGCGCGCGCCTCCTGGTCGAGCGCCAGCTCGGCGTCGACCACATCGTTGTTCCCGCCGAGGTCGCAGAAGTTCGTGCCTGCCTCGATGGCTGCCTTGGCCAGGCCGACGTTCAGCCAGTAATTCACGGCGCTGATGGCCGAGGCGTGACCGCGCATCAGCGCCACCACGGCTGCGTGGTCGCTGCAGTCGATCTGCGCCGCGTGCACGCGGCCGGGATAGCGCGAGGCGATCTCCTCCGCTTTGGCCAGCTCCATGTCGGCCACGGTGACGGCGGTGACGTCGGGCTGCGAAACGAGATCGTGGACCGCGCCGAGACCCATACGGCCGGCGCCTAAGACGAGCATTCTCATGGGCGGCGGATTGTAGTCGAGGTCGATGGGGATACATCCAACGAGGACTCCGCAACGTAGAAAGCACGAGTACGGGCCGGAGGTGTACGCCGAACCGGAATTCCGTCACAAAACCCTACACGCCTCGCAGCCAAACCCCACACGAAAGCACCCGATCCTGGGCAACGTCGTGCAGCCGTGCTGAATCCTGAAAAGGAGAGGCACCCATGCCCAAACGTAAGACATCTCTGCTCGCCCTCATCGCGCTGCTGCTCACCTTCCCGCTCCTCGGTTCATCCCACCGCGAGGCGCCGCTCATCACCGAAGACCCCACCAAGGACAACACCGACGTCTACGCCTTCCGCTCCCCTGACGCGCCGAACACCGTCACCATCATCGCCAACTACATCCCGCTCGAAGAGCCGGCCAACGGCCCGAACTTCTACAACTTCTCCAACTCCGGTGTGTACGAGATCCACATCGACAACAACGGCGATGCGAAAGAGGACCTGACCTACCAGTTCCAGTTCCGCACCGAGACCCGCAACCAGGGCACGTTCCTCTACAACACCGGCCCCGTGCTGACGCTCGACTCGGCCAACCTCAATGTCCGCCAGTTCTACACGCTGAACGTCATTCGCGGCCTGCGCCGCGGCAACGGCGGCACGACCTCCGCCGGTACGGACTTCCAGGTGGCCCCGGCCAACATCGGCCCGAAATCGACGCCTGATTACGCCGCGCTCGCGGGCGCCGCGGTCTTCAACCTGCCGAACGGCGGCGGCAAAGTCTTCGCCGGCCCGCGCGACGATCCGTTCTTCGTCGATATCGGAGCCATCGTCGACCTGCTCACCCTTCGTCCCGTCCAACAGCTTCACCTCGTGCCGCCGGTCGCGCAGTCGGCCGCCGGTGTCGACGGCCTGAAGGGCTACAACGTACACACCATCGCCATCCAGATCCCGATCTCCTCGCTCGTCGCCGGCGGCGGTACGCCTTCCGGTCCCACCGCGGCCAACGCCGTGATCGGCGTCTGGGCCACCTCCAGCCGTCCGCGCATCTCCGTCCTCAACACCGGCTCCACCCGCCTGCAGAACATCGGTGGTCAGTCGCAGGTCTCGCGCCTCGGCATGCCGCTGGTGAACGAAGTGGTCCTGTCGCGCGCCTTCAAGGACATCTTCAACGCCTCCGAACCGAGCGGCGACAAGGCCCTCTTCGAGGGCAACGCCGACTTCCGCAACCGCATCCTCGATCCCGAGGTGGCCAAGCTCTACAAGCTCCTCTACAACATCGACTCCCCCCCGGCGCCGCGCAACGATCTGGTGCAGGTCTACCTGACCGGCCTCCCGGGCGCGAACCAGCCGCCCAACGTCGTCCCGGCCGAAATGATCCGCCTCAACGTGGCCGTGCCGGTGACCGCACAGCCGAACCGCCTCGGCGCCATCGCCGGTGATCTCGGCGGCTTCCCCACCGTCCGCCGCCTGACCGTAGACGTTGTCGACTTCTCCCTGCGCGTCGTCGCGGGTGTGCTCGTCCCCGGCTTCGACCGCGCTCCGATCTACGCTCTGACCGACGG
>JAXDJK010000106.1:0-2805 GCA_034665665.1 Acidobacteriota bacterium | reverse complement strand
TCGACCGCGTTATGAACCACGTGCAGACGAGGTGTCTCGTCGAAAATCGAGGACACGTCGGACCCAACGCTCGCGGAGTTCGCGACGATCGCATCGCAGGCCCGCACGTAACGCCGCAGGAGCCACCGACTCAGCCGCCGCGGTGTGACGTACTCATGCAGATGCCAGACGACGGCAGTATCGGGAAGTCCTGCTCGTGCTCCCAGGACGTGCGCCTTGAGCCCGTTAGTATGGATGATGTCCGGCCGGAACTTCGAGAGCGCGCGACCGAGGAGTGATTCGTAGCCGGGCAGCGCCACCGCCCCAGCGCCCAGTCGCAGGCCCAGCGAAATCGCTGAACCGGTGCTCCATCGCTGATTGACGGCCGCTGACTCCCCTACGCGCGCCACCGCGGCCGGCATCGGCACCACGGCACACGAGGCACCCGCAGCCTCCAGCCGGCCGAGCAGCGGTCCACTGCCAGGCAGAATCACCTGATTGACCCAGTCGGGACGCGCGTCGCGAATCGCCCGGATCATGCTCACCAGCGCGATCTCGGAGCCACCGAGTCGATCCGACACGCTCAGCCAGCTGATGCGCATCACACCGCCGGGCCCTTCGGGGATCGTGCGATGAGCAGCACGTTGTCGGAACACGCGCGGGGAAATGCACGCGATGCCGCCCGTGGAAAGCGCGACGCCGTCAACGGAACACGTCCCACTTCAGTGAAGGCGATCGCGACGTCGACAAGGCCGTTCTCTGCGGCGAGGCGCCGCAGGTCGGTGTCGAGCAGCGCCGTCTGGTGGGCCGGGTAACAGCTGTCGCGGAACGCCGAGAAATGCTCCTTGAACAGCAGCGCGCCGAGACTCGCAAGGCTCCGCTGATTCGGCGTCGTGACGAGCAGCCAACCGCCGGGTGCCGTGATCCGCACCAGCTCGCGGTAAAACCGCCGTGGGTTTTCGAGATGCTCGATGGTTTCGAGGGAGACCACGATATCAGCCGATCGGTCCGGCACGGGAACCGGATCGCAGTTCAAATCCGCGGCAAGAAAGATGGCGTCAGCGGGATATCCGTCGTACCGGACGGCATCCACACCGACGTACGAGGTGGCAAGATTTTGCATCCACGTTCTCAGCCGTCCGGTCCCGCAGCCTACGTCCACGAGGGAGCCACGGACGCCGCGGTCGCGCAGCGCCTGCACAGCAGCGGCGTAGATCGCGGTTCCACTTTCACCCAGGCTTTGAAGCGCTCGCTGTTCGAGCGCTGGATCGTACCGCACGGTCATGCCGCGGATGAGACCGACACGGACGACAGCGCCGCCTCGAGCTGCGGAAGGATCACAGACGGGGCGCACCGGGCCGACGCATGCGCGGGGGCAGCCGCACCGAGCGAGGCTCGAAGCCGTGCATCCGAGATCAACTCGTCGAGCGCGGCCGAGAGCGCAGCGATGTTGCCCGGGGGCACCAGTCGGCCGCACGATTCCGCCACGATCTCCGTAGCGCCGCCCATACTCGTGGTCACGACCGGCACACCCGCCAGCAGCGCCTCAGCGAAGATGATTCCGAATGGCTCGGGTCCGACGTTTGCCTGGGCCAACAGATCCGCGCCTGTCAGCAGGCGGGACACGTCCCGCCTTTCCCCGAGGAACTTGACGCGCTGTTCAAGTCCAAGCCGCCGCACCTCCAGTTCGAGCACCGACGCGTACTCACGTTCCTTTGGCCGCTGCGCGCCGCCCGCAATCCAGAGCGTCCAGGGTCGAGCCGACAAGCCCATGAGCGCCCTAATCAGCTCCAGGTGACCCTTCCAGGGTTCCAGCCGGCTCGCCGACAGGACCACCACGTCGTCGGGATCGGCCCCGAGCTCCGCCCGGACGCGGGTGCGCTCGCCTGGTGATACTCGCGGTGCGGCGACCGCACAGTAGATCACGCGATGCGGCGCGCCGGGCTGCAGCACGGCCGCCGTTTGCGCCGTCCACCGGCTGTTGCAGACGACGAGGTCGGCCCTGACGCTTTTCGCCGCCCGTTCCACGAGGGATTTGCCCTCGGCGCGATCGTGCTGCCACAACACGCATGCCGCTCCAGCGGCACGTCCGGCGCTGCCAAAGATCGCGTGTGACCAGGGCGCATGGCAGATGACGGCGGCATAGCCCCCCTGGCGCAGCAGTGTGCGGAGTTTCTGACGGGCGCGCACCACCGACGCCGGCCGGCTCAAGCGAACGTCTCCCAGGGCGTGCACCGTCGCCGCACGATCCCGCAACTCCTCGGCGAGCCGTCCGTCCGAGGCAAGCGCGAACTCGAACACGAGCGTGCCGGCTGCATCAGCTGATTCCGCCAGCGTGACGAGCAGCCGCTCGATCCCGCCATACAGGCGCCCACTCGCAAGATGCAGGACCTTCACACGCCTAGAAAAATCGCTGCGGCACCACGAGCGTGTCGTTCGGCTGAACGAGATCGCTCATCGACGCCCTTACTTCGACCAGCTTGCCGTTGACGATCCTTTGGATCTTGGTACGGCTCTGTGCGCCGCGCTCGGTCACACCGCCGGCCATGGCGAGAGCCTTCTGCACCGTAATCTCGCCGTCGAGCACGTAGCTGTTGGGTGTGCGGACGAAGCCGTTGACGATGAACGTCTGCGCCTTCGGCACGTTCAGCGTGTCGCCGTCACCGAGGAGGATCTGCTGCGCCCGGCCGTTCCGCAAGTCTTCCATCGTGACGCGCTGCGGAGGCGCAGGTGCCTTGGTCGGATCGACCGGGCCGGCGGAGGCCTGACCGGCTGGCTTCCGGTAGATCTCGACATACGATCCCGCTTCCGCCGTCGGCGACCCCG
>JAXDJK010000105.1:0-8233 GCA_034665665.1 Acidobacteriota bacterium | reverse complement strand
CGCTCTTCTTCCGCGACCCGAATGCCCTGGCCGGTGACAACGGCACGCCCGAGCTCCTGCAGCCGTTCCCGGTGACGAAATTCGGCAGCGGCTTCCCAATCCTCTACAACGCGGAGAGCGAGGGGCTGTTCTTCAAGACCGACCACGTGCAGATCGGGGAGGGGCTCGGCTATCGCTGGGAGCGCGCCGATCAGTCCCTCGGCTTCGACCTGATCGCCTTCCACTACCGCCGCACCATGTCCCAGGAAGAGAACCTGACCGGCACCTTCTACGGCGGCGACCTCGATCTCCTCGACGGCGCCCCCCAGATCGGCGTCCCCGGCATCCCCACCCACGGCCGGACCAAAGAGGAGTACGGCGCCCGCCTCTACACCGAGTGGCACGGCCTGACCTCGACCGCCCAGTTCACCAAGCAGAATGTGGCCGGCCTGCAGCGCCAGGGTTACGAGATCGAAGCCGGCTATCACTTCCCCCTGAGCCTTCCCCTGGGCCTCGGCTTCATCGAGTCCATCCAGCCCGCCGCCCGTCTCAGCGGCCTCACCAACCGTTTCGTCGGTCCTGCCCTCTACACCGCCCCCAGCGTCTGGTGGCAGTGGACCAAGATCGACGCCGGCATCCGCATCGGCATGAAGCGCGGTTTCGACCTGACGGTGGAGACCACCAAACACAACGTCGGCTCCCGCTTCAAGCTGAACCTGCGCGAGACCATGGCCACCGTGCGCTGGCGGGTGTAGTTGACGGTTGGCGGTTGGCGGTTGGCGGGAGACCGCCACCCGTCCCCGTCTTTGCCTTAACCGCCAACCGTCAACCGACAACCGCCAACTGACTCACCCGGCAACCCTTTTGCTCTCTCTCCCAGCCGGAGGTCAATGATGCGCAATGAGATGATCGGAGCGGTCGTCCGGCGGGCGATCGAGCATCCGGAGTTCCGCCGCCGGCTGATGGAGAGTCCCGAGGAAGCCCTGCAGTCGCATGGGTTTGCACTCGAGGACTCGGATATGGCCGAGATCGAACGGATCCGCACGTCGCTGGGCGATGAGAGCGGGACCGACGTCGAGCAGCGGCTGGTCAGCATCGCCGAGCAATACGGCGTTCACCCCCGCCCGGGCGAATAGCCCTTCCTTCCAGCAGCCCCGAACGGCGCGCCGGCTTTTTCCAAGCCGGCGCGTGTCTTTTTCACCCCTCATCCGTCTCAATTCGCAGCGGAATTTGTCCTGAATGGGGCCGGTTCGAAACGTCGCCTAAACCGGCCCGCGTCAGCAAATTGCGGAGCATCAACCAAATTTATCTGCGAAACGGGGCAACCACACGGATGAGCGTTCTCACGCGCAAACGAGTGCTTTTATCGGCGGTCCTTACCGGACTCCTCCTCTCCACGGCCGCGTTCGCGGCCACTCCTTCTCCGCGTAACAACGCCCGCCTCGTTTATGACGAGCAGGCTGGCGTCTCCATCCTCTTCGGCGGACAGAGCACCGCGGCGGCCGGCTCCACCGGCCTCACGTACGACACGAACGAGACCTGGGCCTGGACCGGTACGCGCTGGATTCAGCGCTTCCCCCTCCATTCCCCCGATGGGCGCTCCGCCCACACCATGGTCTACGACTCCACCCGCCACCGCATCGTCCTCTTCGGCGGCCGTCGGGAGAAAGTGTCGCTCGACGACAACACCCCCTACACCTATCTCAACGACACCTGGGTCTACCAGAACGGCGACTGGACGCAGCTCGAGACCGCCGAGGCCCCGAGCCCCCGCTACTTCGCCGCGGCCACCTACGACCGCGACCGCGATCGCATCGTTCTCGTCGGCGGCAACGTAGCCGACTCGGCGCAAGAGCTGGGCGTGCCGGTCAAGGACACCTGGGAGTTCGACGGGACCCACTGGACCCGCGTCGCCACCGGTTCCCCCGACGTGGCCAAGCCGAACATCGCCTACGACGAGTCGCGCAAGCAGACCATCGTCCTCGGCACGAACGCCACCCTCGAAACGCAGATGTACCTCTACGACGCTGCGGCGCACACCTGGGCCAAGCAGACTCCGGCCAAGCTCCCGCCGTGCGTGAATGAAGGCGCCATCGTCTACAACCGCGCCCGCGCCAAGGTGCAGTACATGGGCGGCCTCTGCACGACCGTCGACTCCGCCGGCGAAGAAGTCTACGAATGGGACGGGGAGACCTGGACCAAGCTCACCACCACCGCGGTGGTCTCCCGCGCCACCGGCCAGGCCGTGACCTTCGATGACCGGCGCGGCCAGACGGTCATGTACGGCGGCCAGGTCATCTTCAGCAGCCTCCGCTCGCTGACCTACCTCCTCGACACCAACTGGCACTTCGGCGGCATCGGCAGCGATTTGAAGCCCACCGCCCGCTCCCTCGAGGTCTTCCGCACCGACCCGATCAACAACACCATCTGGATGTTCGGCGGGCTCGACGAATTCGCGTCCACGTTCACCGAGGACTTCTGGGGTTACCGCGGCGGCCTCTGGTTTACGCCGGAGACGAACTCCGATCGCCCGGCCAACTGCGGTACGCCTTACGGCGCGTTCGACAAGGACCGGGCCCGCTTCGTGGTCAGCTGCGTCGGCACCGACACCTACGAGTGGGACGGCTCGGCCTGGAAGTTCTTCACCGGCCTCAAGAAGTTCCCGCCGGTGCGCCGTTTCGCCGCCATGGTCTACGACGAGACGCTCAAGAAGACCGTTCTCTTCGGCGGCTTCGACACCGATCAGTATCGCAACGACACGTGGGTCTGGGACGGCACGTCCTGGACGGAGATCAAGCCGCCCAAGGATCGCAAGCCGGAGGCGCGCGCGCTCTTCACGATGTGGTACGACCCGATCCTGAAGAAGACGGTGCTCTACAGCGGCCTCGGGCGCCCGAATCTCGATTCGCGCATCGTGCGCTTCAGCGACATGTGGGCTTTCGACGGCACCGGCTGGAACAAGCTCGCTCCGGCCACGACCCCTGGCGAGCGCTTCGGCTCGCAGGCCGTCGTCGACCCGCGCACCGGCAAGGTCCTCCTCTTCGGCGGTCTGCTCGTGGAGAAGGAAGCCGACGTCGCCAAGCGCCAGTACTTTGCCAACGACACCTGGGAGTGGGACGGCGCGAACTGGCGCAAGATCGACGCGAAACGCTCCCCGGCCGGCCGCCAGAACTTCGGCCTCGCCTTCGACCCCGCCTCGAACCAGGTCGTCCTCTACGGCGGCTACGCCGGCTTCTACTACTCCGATCTCTGGGCCTGGGATCCGGCCGTCGAGACCTGGGTTCCGCAGGAAGAGCAGCTCATCACGCGGCGGCGCTCCAGCGGACACTGAAACAGTTGACGGTTGGCGGTTGGCGGTTGACGGTTAAAACCGGTCAGCCGCCACCGCGGACCCGAGTCTCATGCGCCGGCGCAAAACGCCGGCGCCCCCGTTTCTACCCGCCAACCGCCAACTGCCAACCGCCAACTGATTGGTGCTACCTTATGCCTCCCATGACCGAGACTCTCGTCACCCATTCGCCTGCGTACGCACCGGCGCTGTTCCGGCGCAGCCTGAATGACGCGCTGGAGCTGATGCACGGCGTGGATGCCGTGGCTGTCGAGGAGCGCGCGGCCTCGCTCGCCAAACGCTCCCTCAAGAAGGATTCGAAGGTGTGGGGGCTGAAGCTGGCCATCAGCATGATCGACCTGACCACGCTCGAGGGGAAGGACACGCCCGGCAAGGTCCACGCGCTCTGCCAGAAGGCCATCCGCCCCGATCCTTCCGATCCGACGATCCCGCACGTCGGTGCCGTCTGCGTCTATCCGACCATGGTGGCGTACGTGAAGAAGGCGCTGCAGGGGAGCGGCGTCAAAGTCGCCTCCGTGGCCACCGGCTTCCCCAGCGGGCAGACCTTCACCTCCATCAAAGTGCAGGAGACGCGCGAGACCGTCGCCGCCGGCGCCGACGAGATCGACATGGTCATCGACCGCGGCGCCTTCCTCTCCGGCAACCTCCAGAAGGTGTTCGACGAGATCGCCGAAGTGAAGGAAGCGTGCGGTCCGGCCCACCTCAAGGTCATCCTCGAGACGGGTGAACTGGCCAACTACGATCAGGTCCGCAAGGCCTCGCTGATCGCCATGTACGCCGGCGCCGATTTCATCAAGACGTCCACGGGCAAAGTGACGGTCAACGCCACGCTGCCGGTGACGCTGGTGATGCTCGAAGCCATCCGCGATTTCCAGCACGCCACCGGCAAGACCATCGGCATGAAGCCCGCCGGCGGCGTCTCCAACGCCAAGCTCGCCCTCTCCTATCTGGTGCTCCTCTACGAGACCCTCGGTGCCACCTGGATGACCCCGGACCTGTTCCGCATCGGGGCATCGTCCCTGCTGAATGACATCCTCATGCAGCTGCGCAAGGAGAAGACCGGCGCCTACCAGAGCGGCGACTACTTCACCCTGGACTAATGAATGACGACGATTACTGAAGTCGAAACAAGAGACCGCCTCACGCCCGGCACCGCTGCCCCTTCCCTGTGGGAGTACGCTCCTTCGCTCGAGGCAACCGACCACTTCAAGCTCGCGCCGCGCTACAACCTCTTCATTGGCGGGAAGTTCGTCGAGCCGCATTCGAAGAAGTGGTTCCCGTCGATCAATCCGGCCACGGAAGAGCAGCTGGCGGAGGTGGCCGAGGCGGATGCCGAGGATGTGGATCGCGCCGTTCGCGAAGCGCGCCGTGCGTACGAGAAGGTCTGGCGCAAGCTCGCACCGAGCGAGCGCGCCAAGTACATCTTCCGGATCGCCCGGCTGATCCAGGAGAAAGCGCGCGCGCTGGCGGTCGTCGAGACCATGGACGGCGGCAAGCCGATCAAGGAATCGCGCGACATCGACATCCCCCTCGCGGCCGCGCACTTTTTCTACTACGCCGGCTGGGCCGACAAGCTCGAGTACGCCTTCCCGAACCGCAACGTAGCGTCCCTCGGCGTGGCCGGGCAGATCATCCCCTGGAACTTCCCGCTGCTCATGGCCGCCTGGAAGCTCGCCCCGGCCCTCGCTGCCGGCAATACCGTCGTCCTCAAGCCGGCCGAGACCACGCCGCTCACGGCGCTCCTCCTCGCCGAGATCATGCAGGAGGCCGACCTCCCGCCGGGTGTGGTGAACATCGTCACCGGCGCCGGCGCCACAGGTGCGGCCCTCGTCTCGCACCCGGACGTCGACAAGATTGCCTTCACCGGCTCGACCGCCGTCGGCAAGCGCATCCAGCGCGAGCTGGCTGGCACGAAGAAGAAGGTCAGCCTCGAGCTGGGCGGCAAGGCCCCGAACATCGTCTTCGATGACGCCCCGCTCGACCAGGCCGTCGAAGGCATCATCAACGGCATCTACTTCAACCAGGGCCACGTCTGCTGCGCCGGGTCGCGGCTCTTCCTGCAGGAATCGATCGTGGAGCCGGTCATCCGCAAGCTCCGCGAGCGCATCCAGACCCTGCGCGTCGGCAACCCGCTCGATAAGAACACCGACGTCGGCGCCATCAACTCGGCCGCGCAGCTCGAGCGCATTCAGGCACTCGTCGACAGTGGCATCGCGGAGGGGGCGGAGATCTTCCAGTCCTCCTGCGCCCTCCCCAGCCGCGGCTACTGGTTCGCGCCGACCTTCTTCACCGGCGTCTCCCAGTCGTACCGCATCGCCCAGGAAGAGATCTTCGGGCCGGTGCTCTCGGTGCTGACCTTCCGCACCCCGGAAGAAGCGATCGAGAAGGCCAACAACACCCCGTACGGCCTCTCCGCCGGTGTCTGGACGGAGAAAGGCTCGCGCATCCTCAAGATGGCCCAGCAGCTCAAGGCCGGCGTGATCTGGGCCAACACCTACAACAAATTCGACCCGACCTCGCCCTTTGGTGGCTTCAAAGAGTCGGGCTTCGGCCGGGAAGGCGGGCTGCACGGCCTCGCCCCGTACGTGACACTGTCATGAGATTGAACGTTCGCAAGACCTACAAGCTCTACATTAATGGTGAGTTCCCGCGTACGGAGTCGGGGCGTTCGTACCCGGTCCGCGGGAAAGGGGGAGAGTTGCTGGCGAATGCATGCCGTGGCTCGAGGAAGGACCTCCGCAACGCCGTCGCCGCCGCGCGCAAGGCGCAGGCGGGGTGGGGCGGCAAGACCGCGTTCAACCGCGGCCAGATCCTCTATCGCATCGCCGAGGTGTGCGAATCGCGCGCGGCGGAGCTCGTGGACGAGCTGAAGAAGCACGACATGCCCGCCGCCGAGGCCCGCCGCGAGGTCGAGGCCGTCATCGATCGCTGGGTCTACTACGCCGGCTGGAGCGACAAGTACGCCCAACTCTTCGGTACCGTGAACCCCGTGGCCGGCCCGTATTACAACTTCACGGTGCCCGAACCAACGGGCGTGGTCGGCGTCGTCGCGCCCGAGGAGCCGGCTCTGCTCGGCCTCGTCAGCCGTATCGCCCCGGCCATCGTCGGCGGCAACACCGTCATCGCCATCACCTCCGAGGCCCGCCCCCTGGCCGCCATCACCCTCGGCGAGATCCTCGAGAACTCCGACGTCCCCCCGGGCGTCCTCAACTTCATCTCCGGCCTCAAGACCGAGCTCGTCCCCTGGCTGGCCGCCCACATGGACGTGAACGCCATCGACACCACCGGCGTCGCCGCCGAGGCCATCCCCGCCGTCCAGCGCTCCGCCGCCGAGAACGTCAAGCGCGTCATCCACTTCGACGGCAAGCGCATCGGCTGGGACGACGCCCGGCAATCCCAGGGCCCCTACGCCATCTACGACTTCCAGGAGTCGAAGACCGTCTGGCACCCCATCGGGATGTAGCGTCGGCTAACCCCTTCTCCCGCCACACCTTCCCGGTGCTGGGGTCAGACCTTCGGTGCTCGGCGCTGGGGTCAGACCTTCGCTTTTCGTTTTCCAAGACCGAAGGTCTGACCCCAATGGCCTTAAGTTAAGAGACAATAGCTAAACCATTGACTGGGGTGGGTATGGGCGTGAAGGGTGGTCCGGTCGTGAGTCTTGGTGCGGTCATGCAGTTCTTCCCGGCTGACGAGATCCAGCGGATTCTCGTGGCCACAGGTCGACAGAGCCAGCGCATCAGAAAGCTACCAGCAGAGCTGATGGTCTACTGGACGGTGGCCTGTGGTCTGTTCGTGAGTGCGGGTGGCCGCGAAGTGCTCCGGCGCGTGCTCAAGCGCAAGGCGGGCGGGTGGGTCGATGAGCTCGAAGACTTGGCGACAGAATCGGCGCTCAGCCAAGCGCGGACACGCCTCGGAAGCGCAGTCGTCCGGAAGATCTACGAGACCTTGGTGAGGCCGATGGCCACCCGGGCGACGGTTGGCGCCTGGTTCCACCGGTGGCGGATCGTGGCGATCGACGCGACCATCCTTGATGTGGCCGACACTCGGGCGAATGCGCGCGTCTTCCGTCGTCCTGGCGTTTCGTTCGGCAGTGCTGCGTATCCACAGGTGCGCCTGGTCTCGTTACTTGAGAACGGCACGCATATCCTTTTCGGCGCGAAGATCGCCAGTTGCAGAACGCACGAAGCGAAGCTCGCAGGGCAAGTGCTCGAGCATCTGCCCAAAGACGCTCTCTGCTTGGCTGATCGCGCGTTCTTCGGCTATCCGTTATGGCAGCAGGCACTTGCCACAGGTGCCCAGTTGCTCTGGCGCGTGAAGGCCGACGCCAACCTGCCAAAGCTCGAGAAGCTGCCTGATGGGTCATATCTCACCAGGCTTTATCGCTCAGTGAAAGCACGAAAGCAGGATGTCGACGGCATCCCCGCGCGCCTCATCGAATTCTCTGTCGATACGCGCAAAGGTACCGAGCACTACCGGCTGCTCTGCTCAATCATGGACTACCGCAAGGCACCGGCCATCCAGCTCGCACATCTCTACAACAGACGGTGGACCATCGAGACTGTCTTTGCCGAGCTGAAGACAACCTTGCGAGGAAGCGGCATGGTCCTCAGGGCGCAGACGCCGGATCACATCCGTCAGGAGATCTACGGGATGCTCATGGCCCACTTCGGCGTCCGCGCCTTCATGCTCGACCCCCCTCAATCCGCCTCGTCGATCTACCAGAGCGCACGCCGCGAAGTGCTGCATCAACGCGTACGACGACGTCCCAACCGCCACTCGCCTCGCGCTCTTAAACGTAAGACTATCAACAACTACCAGCCACTCCGTCGCACCCGCCGCAAGCACGTCACCACGCGCTATGAGGTAGCAGTACGCTTAACTTAAGGCCATTGGGTCTGACCCCAA
>JAXDJK010000104.1:0-4128 GCA_034665665.1 Acidobacteriota bacterium | reverse complement strand
CCAGGTCCCTCGCTCGACGCTCGGGATGACAAGGCTTTTACAGCTCTTCGAGGAGGGCCGGATCGATTTTCGCGCGCACCGTCCTGCGGTCCAGGCCGAGTTGCTCGGCCACCTGCGAGTAGTTGCGCGTCTTCGCGTAGAGCAGCGTGCAGTAATTGCGGAGCAGGTCGTCGGCGCCGAAGGTGCCGTTGACGACGGCGCTGGCGATGCGTGTGCGGGCGTCGCCGACGGCGACGGCACCGGCGCGGTATTCGCCGCGAAGCATGACGCTGCGCACGCATTGTTCGAGCTCGCGGAAGTTGCCGGGCCACGGGTAATCACGGCCGGGCGATACCTCGACGGCCTGCAGCACTTCGGCGGCCAGTTGCTCGGCCTCCGCTTCGCCGGCCACACGTGCAGCCACGAAGCGCACCAGGTGCGGCAGCTCGTCGTCGCCGCCGGAGAGGAGCTCGCGGAGCGTGGGGGTGGTGATGGTGTCGGCGCAGAGGCGGTAGTAAAAGTCCTCGCGGAAGCGGCCCTTGCCGATCTCCGTCAGAAGGTCGCGGTTCGTGGCGGCGATGATCTTTCCCTCGAAGCGGCGCGAGGTCGTGTCGCCGAGGCGCTGGAACGAGCGCGTCTGGATCACGCGCAGCAGCTTCACCTGCACGGCCGGATCGACGTCGCCGATCTCGTCGAGGAAGACCGTGCCGAGGGCGCCGGACGACTCGAGAAAGCCCTCGCGATCGCCGAGCGCGCCGGTGAACGAGCCCTTGCGATGGCCGAACAGCTCCGACTCGATCAGCGTCGGCGAAAGCGCGGAGAGATTGAGGCCGACGAACGTGGCGGCCGGATCGCCGGCGAAGCGCTCGCGCCGCTCGTCGAACGGCACGTAGCGCGACAGACCGATCGCACGCGCCACCAGCTCCTTGCCGGTGCCGGTAGGGCCGGTGACGAGCGTGGCCACGTCGGTCATGCGCGCGTACAGCGAGCGGCGATAGCGCCGCATGTCGTGCGTGAAGATCGACTGCCAGACCGTGGCCCGCAGCCGCGCGGCGGGCCGCGAGCGCCCCACGATGTGATGAAAGATGTGCTGGAAGGCGCGGCGCACCTGGTAGAAGCAGGCGAAGAGGTGGGCCGACTCGGTTGACGGTTGGCGGTTGGCGGTTGGCGGGAGGTACGCCTGACAGTCGGCTTTGAAGCGAGGGTAGAAGGCCACGCGCTCCGAGGAGTCGCCGTGCTGGAGCAGCTCCAGGAAGCCGTCGCGATAGCGCTCGTAGAGGAAGTAGATCACCACGTCTTCGTGCAGCTGCAGCTCCTGGCGCGTCGCCCTTGCTCCGTCCTGCAGGCGCGCATGCACGGTCTCGAGAAGCGCGGTGCAGCGCTCGGAGAGAAGGTCGATGTTCGACTTGCGGTCGAGATCGGGCAGGAGGCTCCAGAAGGCCTGGCTGACGATGTAGGCGTCGCCGAGGGCCTGCTTCTCGTAGGCGATCCGCTCTTCGAGGAACGGATTGCCGTGCGCCAGGGCGGAGAGGGCTTCAGCGAGCAAGCGTTCGTCGGACGTGTAGAGCGGCATCGTGCAGAAAGTGTACAGCGGCGTACACGTGATGCGCATAGTGCCCCGTCAAGTCACATGAGCCGAAGTGGCTAACCAGCACGATCGCAGCGACTTAGCGGAAAGCCGCCTCATGGCAGCCCGCTCGCTCCATGGGCCAGCCGCAAGGAGGCTCCATGAAACGCACGATTCTCACGTTCCTGCTGATCGTCACCGCCACGTCCGCTCTTGCGGCCGGCACGCTCACGCCGGTCGGCGCGACGCAGACCCCCATCCAGATCAAAGAGCACCTCGTCGATGTGGTCATCGACAACGGCTTCGCCCGCACCGAGGTCACCCAGACCTTCTTCAACCCCAACAGCCAGGACCTCGAAGCGGTCTACGGCTTCCCCGTGCCCACCAGCGCGTCGCTCTCGGAGATCACCATCTGGAGCGGCGAGAACGTGCTGAACGGCGAGGTGATCGAGGCGAAGGAAGCGACGCGCGTCTACACCGAGGAGCGCGACGCCGGCAATGACGCCGGCCTCGGCGAGTGCGCCTGCACGAAGGAAAAGGACGGCGTCGAGTACAGCTCGTACAAGTTCTCCATCGCCAAGGTGAAGGCGCAGGCGGAGACCAAGATCCGCTTCGTCTATTACCAGCCGCTGAAGATCGATACCGGCGTCGGCCGCTATGTCTATCCGCTGGAGGAAGGCGGCACGGACGAGGTGGCAAAGTCGTTCTGGACGCGCAATCCGAAAGTGGAGCAGCACTTCGCGGTGAACGTCGAGCTGAAGTCGGGCTGGCCCGTGGATGAGGTGCGCGCGCCCGGCGCGGAGTCGGAGGCCAAGGTCACGAAGCTGGCCGAGGGCCACTACAAGCTGGCCATCGACCGCGCCGGCGGAGACCTGAGCAAGGACTTCGTCTTCTATTACCGGCTCGCCGACAACCTGCCGGGCCGCGTGGAGCTGCTGGCGTACAAGCCGGACGCGAAATCGACCGGTACGTTCATGCTCACGGTGACGCCGGGCGTCGATCTGGCGCCGCTCACCGGTGGCGCCGATTACGTGTTCGTGCTGGACGTGTCGGGCAGCATGTCCGGCAAGCTGGCCACGCTCGCGCGCGGCGTGCAGCAGACCCTCGGGCAGTTCAAAGCCGGCGACCGGTTCCGCATCGTCAAGTTCAGCGATTCCGCGCAGGAGCTGACACATGGCTTCGTCGATGCCACGCCGGAAAGCGTGAAGGAGTGGTCGGAGCGCGTGGCGCGGCTGTCCCCCGAGGGAGGGACGGATGTGTACGGAGCCCTGCAGGCCGGCTTCAACGCCGTGGAAGCGGACCGCGCCACCAGCATCCTTCTCGTCACGGACGGCGTGACCAACACCGGCATCGTCGATCCGAAGGAGTTCCACAAGCTGCTCAAGCAGCACGACGTGCGGGTCTTCGGCTTCCTGATGGGCAACAACGCCAACTGGCCGCTGATGCGCCTGGTCGCGGAGACGAGCGGCGGGTTCTACACCGCGGTGTCGAACGACGACGACATCATCGGGGCGATCCTCCTGGCCAAGGACAAGATCCGCAGCGAGGCGCTGCACGACGCGAAGCTGACCATCGACGGCGTACAGACCGCCGAGCGGACGGACCAGATCATCGGCAAGATCTATCGCGGCCAGCAGCTGGTGATCTTCGGCCGCTATGACCAACCCGGCAACGCGAAGGTGACGCTGCAGGCCAAGCTGACCGGCAAGGACGAGACGTACACGACGAATTTCGAGTTCCCGGCCGTGGCCACCGAGCACCCGGAGTTGGAGCGGATGTGGGCGCTCGACCGCATCGAGCAGAACGTGATGCAGGAGGTGGCCGGCCTCCTGCCTCCTGCGGAGTCGGAGAGCGCGATCCGCGACCTCGGCGTGCAGTACCAGCTGGTGACGGATTACACGTCGATGGTGGTGCTGGGCGACGATACGTTCACGAAACGCGGCATCGCCCGCAACAACAAGCAGCGCATCGAAGTCGAGCGCGCGGCGCAGGCGCAGCGTGCCAGCGCGCCTCCGGTGAACCGGCGCGTGGATACGAAGGCGCCGATGTACGGCGGTTCGTCGCACGGTCTGCGCGGCGGCGGCGCGTTCGATCCGTTCACGGTGCTGCTGGCCATCGGCGCGGCGCTGGCCGCGGCGTTCGGGGTGAAGCGTTCGTGAAGACGACGCTCGCGATCGCGGCGGCGGCCCTCGCCGCCGCGCTGCTGCCGGGCTCCTGGCTCGAGCTGACGCGCGGCGGCGAGCCGTGGCGGTGGCTGACCTGCCACCTCACGCACTGGAGCCACGAGCAGTTGCTCTGGGATCTGGTCGCGTTCGTGGCCCTGGGTATCGCGTGCGAGCGCCGCCATCGTGCGGCGTTCCACGCGACGCTCGTGGCCAGCGCGCTGCTGATCCCGCTCGCGGTCTCGCTGTTCGCACCGGAGATCGGCGCGTATCGCGGCCTGTCCGGCATCGACGCCGCGTTGTTCGTGCTCCTGCTCACCCGCGATCGCTCGCCCGTGACGTTCGCGCTGGGCGCCGCGTTCCTGGCCAAGGTGGGCTTCGAGATGGTGACCGCGTCGGCAGTCTTCGTCGGCGACCTCG
>JAXDJK010000103.1:0-3433 GCA_034665665.1 Acidobacteriota bacterium | reverse complement strand
ACCAAGTAAAAAGTTTGTCATCCCGAGCGTCGAGCGAGGGACCTGGGTGGGTGGGGCGCGGTGCTCTAGCCACACTCCTCGCGCCCCACCCTCCCAGGTCCCTCGCTCGACGCACGGGAAGACAAATCATTACGGCTTGACGCCGGTGAGCACCGCGGGCGTTCCGGCGTCCGCGTCGTAATTCGACAGCACTTTTTTCTGGTCGCCGACGGCGATGATGTCCACCAGCGGCGGCATGAACGTGTCGCGCTCGAGGGCGCCGCCGAAGCGGTCGGTGGGGCGGCCGGGGGTGACGGGGAGAATCATCAGGGATTCGGAGTCGTCGCCGCGGCGCATGAGGCGGTTCTGCTGGTCGAGGCGTTGGATGACGTCGGCGCCGCTGACGGCGACGACGTAGCTCCAGTCCTTCTTTGCTTCGCCGCCGAGGAACGAATCGGGGACGAAGAAGGAGACGCGGGAGCCGTTGACCTGGATTTGCGTGGGGAAGAACACCGACTCCTCGACGCCGCTGCGCAGGGCGCGGCGCTCGTCATCGGTGACGATGCCCTTCTTCCCTTCCGACTCGTCGCGGCGGCGCTCGCCGCGGACGACGATGCGGTTCAGCTCCTGCCGGGCCATGGCCGGATCGGGCGTCAGCGAGATGACCTTCTCCCACGCCGTGGAAGGATCGATCATCACCTGCCGGCCCGGCAGCGTCGTGGTCGAACCGGAGCCGGCCACGCCGTCCGTATCGATGTAGATATCGATGTTGAACGTGTAAAAACCGAGGCGCGCTACGTCGTTGAGCTGCGTCCCGATCCCGTCGACGGTTTGACGGGCGGGGATGCGGATCGGGCGGGCGAACATCGCTTCGAACATCGTCCCGCCGCTCACCCGTGAGGCCGTGAGGCGCACGAGATCGAGATCCCCCTTCGTGTAATCGGCGCTCATCGGATAGACCAGCGCGCCGTTGCCGTAGTCATCGCCGCGGGCATCGGTGAGGCTCCAGAGATTGCCCTTCGCCAGAAGCGGCGACGCGGCGAGAAGGGAGATCAGGAGGAAACGTTTGATCATTGGGTCTCCGTCGGAGCGCCGGCGCGAGGGCCGGCGCTCCGTGTACAGGATTACAACGGGATTAGAACCGCACCTTGAAGTAAGCCTTCAGGTGCTGGTGGTCGAAGTCGCGGTTCTCGAGGCTGTTCCAGCCGCCGAAGCGGCCGGCGAAGCCGAGGGAGCCGGGACGGACGCCGACGTCGCGCGCCACCTGATCGCTGGCGATCTGCGGGACGAAGCCGTCGCCGAAATCGGGATCGAACGTGCCGAAGGCGTACTCGTAGTTGAAGCCTGCTTCCGCGCCGCCGATCGGGAAGCGGAGCAGCACGATGAACTTGTTCTTGGTGTGCTCGCCCGAAGCCATCTCGTGGAGACGATAGGCCTGGAAGGCCGTGTTACCGTCCTTGAGATCGGCGTGATAGTGCTCGTACGTCAACGAGCCGTAGACGATGTCGGTGAGCTGATACCCGGCACCGACCTGCGCCATGGTGTAGTCGAGGTCGCGGTCGTCGTCGGAGATGTCGTCGAACGGCGCGAACTGGTAGCCGGTCACGCCGCCCACGGTCACGAGGCCGGGGTTGCCGAACATCGCGGCCGTGCTGTTGCCCGGCGAGTACTCACGCACGCGGTTGGCGCAGGGCGCGCCGTTGCCCGGGCAGTCGCCCGCCTGGTACGGCAGGAAGCGTGCGTCGTTCAGGCGGAGATCGGTCTCCTGGATCGTCTTGAGCTTGCCGAAGACATCGACGCCCTTGCCGACGTTGATGGTGGTCTTCGCGCGGATCAGGGCGATGTCGGTTTCCTTCTCCTGGAAGGGCGCGTAGGCCGAGCGGTACGGATTGCCGACGCCGAGGTTCGCGATCTCCGCGGCCGGGTACTTCGTGTTCTCGATGCCGCGGCTCGGGTCGTCCCAGGCCTGCCAGTTGGTGTTGTAATCGAGGTGCGTGTACTCGCCCGAGACTTCGAGGGTGCCACGCTGCCAGCGCGGGACGATGGTGATGCCCTTCCATCCGATGACCGTCTCGGCCGCCGGCTCGTCGAAGTCGGTGAACTCGTTGTCGACGTTGATCGTGGCCACCTGCTGCATGTTGCCCTGCCAGCCGCCGTAACCGATGCGGGTGGGGTTGCCGCCGAAGACGCCGTACGCGCCATTGGACGGGCCCGGGTACGCCCACGTGGCGTCATGGCCCTCGGTGAGAAGGACGTCCGACTCACGGCGCGCGGCCAGGATCGACGTGTAGTCCGAGCCGATGCTGAACACCTCGGCGTTGAACGACAGGCCGATGCCGAACGGATCGGTGATGTCGGCGTTCACCTTCCAGGCGTTGTCGCTGACGTCGTCGGCAATGACCGGCGAGTAGCCGTTCGGGCCGAAGCTGGCCGGAGTAAGGCCGAGGTTCGGATCGGAGGCGGAGTGATAGAACGCGCCGCGGAAGGCGTACGCGCCGGCCGGATGCACGTCGATGCGCGCGCCGACCACGTTGTTGCGGTAGCGGTTCGTGAGCTCGCGGCCATCGTCATCGATGATGTCGCCCGTATCGACTTCCACGTCGCTGACGTGCTCGGCGACGCCGGCCACATCGACGAGCGCCCCGGTCCAGCGGAGCTGGAGACCGTACGCGTTGTCGTCCGAGGTGAACTCGCCCGTGTTGAAGTTCGGGCCGGCCCACAGCCGCGGGAGCGAGATGCGGATCGCGTCATAGCGAAGGTTCGGTGAGATGGAGCCCTGGGCCAGGATCGCGCCGAGGTTGTCACGGTCGATGTAGCGGATCTTGCCCATGGTGAACGGATCGAACATGCCGAGATCCGTCGAGCCGAACTGCAGGGCGTCGAGGTACTTGAACCCCGGGGTGACGCGCACGGTCATACCGCGCAGCTTCACGTACTGGTTCGAGCGCGGATCGTTCTCACCGCAGTCGCCGCCGCCCGAGGAGTCGCTGCAGCCGCCGGTCTCCGTGCCGCCGAAGCCGCCGAAGTTCGTCCAGAAGTTCTGGCTGAAGCGGGAGTGGATCCGGCCGCTCACTTCGAGGAAGCGGTTCGGCTTGGCGCCGACGAGCAGCTCGATCTCCGTCCCCTGTCCGTTGTCGCCCCATCCTTCACCCGGTACGTTGGTGAAGTTATAGAGGCTGCCGTCGAAGCGCTGGTTGCCCCACAGCCACTTCGTATACGTAACGCCTGAGATGTTGATGGTGCTGGGCGGTGCCTGCTGCGCGTAGCCGACGGTGGCCACGACCAGCATCACTAGAAGGAATGCACTGAAACGTGTAGTTCTCGACATCATTCTCCTCACTCTCCTGTCCCCGGAGTGATTCCCTTATGGTTCCTCGGAGTTCCTCGGGGTTCCTCGGTGTTACTCGGGAGGAATGTGACTGCGCCGAGGAACCCGAGGAACTCCGAGGGACTC
>JAXDJK010000102.1:0-6204 GCA_034665665.1 Acidobacteriota bacterium | reverse complement strand
ATGGCGCTGGCCATCGCCGGGATGACGCTGGTGCCGTTCCTCATCTATTACACGCGGGTGGCACTGGCACGCGGCGCTTCGTTCAACAAGGCGTTCTGGCGATCGCTGGGATGGAAGCTGCTGGCGGAGCTCGGCGCGACGCTGACCGCACTGGTCACGACCTACGGCCTGCTGTATCTCCTCGCGGAGAAGGTCTTCTACGATCCGCTCCGGCCCACGCCGCGCGTGGCCGAGCTGTCCCCGCTGTTGCGGCTGGGCGTTCCGTCCTCGCCGCACGCGCAGCTTTTCATCTGCTTCGCCGTACCGGCCGTCCTGCTCGTGTTCTTCGTGCAGGGCAGTATCTTCGTGGGCCTGTCGGGGCGGAAGAACGAGGACTACGATCGCGAGTGGTGGGGCCGGGCCGGCGCGTGGCTGCTGTTCTTCGCCGCAGCCGTCGGCCTGCTCAGCTTCATCGCCGTCTTCGGGCCGGTCGCGCTCTACAACGCGCCGGTGATCCTCGGCTCCATCGGCGGCGGCGCGGGCATCGCGGCCGCGCTGCTCGGTTTCAGCGACAAAACTTCGGCCACGCAGAAGAAGAAAGAAGAAGGCGGCATGACGGCCGCGGCAGGCAATGTCGCGTCGGCGCTGATCGTGCCGCTGTTCGTGGTCTTCCTCCTGGCGGCGATCTCCCTCGGCTCGACGTGGATCATCCAGCAGTTCCGCAAAGAGCTGAAAGTCGACAGCGCGAACGTCGAGTACGCGTTACGGGCCGCCCTGCAGGCGGAGTTCACCGCCGCGCCGCAGACCGTGAAGACTGGCGGCGTCGTCTTCGAGCAGAAGAACAAGCTGCCTGCCTCGCCGCTCCTTTCTCTGGCAGCGCTGCGGTCCTCGCGGCATCTGGAAGTCATCCAGACCACCGGGCTGCCGGAGCTCCTCGTGTTCCTGGCACTGGGTCTCGTGGCCTGGATGCTGTCGTACCGCATCGGGGTGAATCGCTTCTCGATGGCCGCGTTGTACCGGAACCGGCTCATCCGCGCCTATCTCGGCGCTTCCCGCTATCACCGCCAGCCCAATCCCTTCACCGGGTTCGACGCGAACGACAATCTGCAGATGTGGCAGCTCCGGCCGGAGGTGCTTTCGGCGACGGACATTCCGGATGCCGACGCGTTCGTGGCCGCGCTTCCCGCGCCTCGACCGCCGGAGAATCGCCGGTCGACGGTTGCCGTCGATGCACGGCAGGCCGTTGCCGCCCACCTCGCCGACAACCTCGATCCGGCCGTGATGGCCGAGCCGGTCGATCCCGTGGCCCTCGCGGCCAATCTCAATCACCTGCTGCGCAACACCGCCTTTCCAGGCACGGAGACGGTGGCCTGGATCCAGAAGAAGGATTACGACAGCACGTTCCGCAACCGGGCCGTGCTCGATCATTACCTCGGCCAGTGGGTTCGCCCCATGGCCGTGCCGCAGGGTGTCGAGGCGACGCCGCCGATCGGCCCCAACGCCCTGCCACGCCTCGAAGTACGGCCGCCGCTCCACGTGATCAACACGGCCCTGAATCTGACCACCGGCGACGACTTGGCGTGGCAGCAGCGACAGGCGGAGTCGATGACGATCTCGCCGTACCACTGCGGCAATCTGCGGCTGGGTTACCGGCGGGCATGCGAGTACGGTGGCGAGGAGGGCATCTCCCTCGGCACCGCGGTGGGCATTTCCGGGGCGGCGGCCAGTCCGAACATGGGCTATCACTCCTCGCCGCTGATGGCCTTCCTGCTCACTTTCTTCAATGTGCGCCTCGGCGCGTGGCTCGGGAATCCCGGCAAGGCCGGCGACGAGTCGTACACCGAGGGCCATCCCTACACCAGCCTCAAGCCGATGCTCGACGAGCTGACCGGGTCGTCGAACGACAAGTCTCCGTGGGTCTATCTCTCCGACGGCGGGCACTTCGACAACCTCGGGCTGTACGAGATGATCGTCCGCCGCTGCCACTACATCGTCGTGAGCGATGCCGGGGCGGACCCGAAGTTCTCGTTCGAGGACCTCGGCAGCGCCATCCGGAAGATCC
Source organism: Acidobacteriota bacterium (assembly GCA_034665665.1). Classification (GTDB taxonomy): domain Bacteria; phylum Acidobacteriota; class Thermoanaerobaculia; order Gp7-AA8; family Gp7-AA8; genus DASWOB01. The sequence goes on along the minus strand of JAXDJK010000102.1, from coordinate 4,163 downwards.
GCACGGACTTTGGCGTGCCGATCGAGTTCGGCGACAACATGGAGATGGCACCACGACCCGGCGACGGCTCGCTCAAGCGCGGCCGTTATGTGGCGCGCGCCACCATCCGCTACCGCTCCGTGGACGGCAGCGCCGCGAAGGATGGAACGTTGATCTACATCAAGGCCGGTCTCTACGATGAGCCGACCTGCCCGCGCGATGTGTACAACTACGCGCAGGAATCGCCGTTCTTCCCGCACGAGCCGACCAGTGATCAGTTCTTCAGCGAGTCGCAGTTCGAGAGCTACCGCGCCCTCGGCCGCCACGCCGTCAATGAGATCTGCGGCAACTATCCGGTGGCGACGTCCGCCGTACGCGTCCCGATCGCGAAGACCTTCGACAACGTCACGACGTTCTTCACCGTCGCGGAAAAGAACACCGGCCCGTTCGCGGCCACCCCGTAATCGATCCGCCGGACTATGCGAAGCGTCACGCTTCGCATAGTCCGGCACGCTCTCCGCCGCGTGAACGACTACGGCTGGCAGCAGCGATGGCCAGGGCGACGATGATGAGCACCGCGGCGACGGTGAAGGTGAGCCGCATGCCCGCCGCGACGGCCGCGGGACCAGCAGTGGTCATGTTGGCCGTGCCGGTTCCGAGCGTGAACACAGCGCCCATGACCGATGCGCCGGTGATCAGGCCGAGGTTGCGCGACAGGTTGAGCATGCCGGAGATGACGCCGCGCTGGTCCGGTGAGAGATCGGCCATCACGGACGTGTTATTGGCGGCTTGGAACAGCGCATAACCGGCGGTCATGATGATGAGCGGGGTGATGTAGCCCGCGACGCCGATCCTTGTCGGCACCATCGGCAGGATGGAGGCGCCGGCGGCCATGGCCAGGAGCCCGGCCATGGTGGCGCGGTAGGCGCCGAACCGGTCGACGATGCGTCCGGCCGGGACGCCGGTGAGCGCGGCCACGATCGGGCCGGACGACATCACCAGGCCGATGCCGGCCGCGTCGAGGGCCAGCGCGCCGGAGAGATAGAACGGGCCAACCACCAGCGTGGCCATGACCACGGTCGTGACGAGGGTGCTCATCGCGAAGCCGGCACTCAGGACCGGATTGCGGAACATCGCCAGGCGGATCAGCGGTGACGCGACTCTGGCCTGGGCGCGCAGGAAGAGCGCCAGGCCACAGATGGCCGTGAACAGCAGCCCGACGTTGACCAGGCCGAACGTGCCGCGGCCCGTCGTCACGGCCAGGGCGTAGGCGCCGAGGGTCAGGGCGAGGAGGAGGGTGCCCAGAGGGTCGAAGCCGGTGCGGTCGGTTGCCGTCACTTGGCGATCGGCGGGCAGGTAGCGGTATCCGAGCAGAAGAGTGACCAAGCCCAGCGGAACGCTGACGAAGAAGATGGCCGGCCATCCGAATCTGGCGATCAAGACACCGCCCAGCGAAGGGCCGAGCGCGGTGCCGACGGCCGACATCGTGCCGAGGAGCCCCATGGTGCTGCCGATCCGGGCTTTCGGGACCGTCTCCGCGACGAAGGCCATGGTCAGGGCCATCATGACGGCAGCGCCCACGCCCTGTGCCGCGCGGGCGGCGATCAGCAGCCACAGCGTGGGGGCAAGGCCGCACAGGAGCGAGGCCACGGTGAAGAGGGAGGTTCCGGCCAGGAGCAGCCGCCGCCGGCCGGTGACGTCCCCCAGCTTCCCGACGCTGACGATCAGGGTGGTGATGGCCAGGAGATAGGCGAGGACGATCCACTGGACTTGCTGGAATGAGGCGGCGAATGCCTGCGCGAGGGTGGGCAAGGCCACGTTGGCGATGCTGGTGCCGAGGGAGGCCAGCAGCATGGAGAGCGAGAGGCTGGCGAGCGCCCACTTCGCCGCCGGGTTCGTCTGGAGAGTCGTCGAGGTAGTCACGCACTCGAATGTAGGCTGCTCCGCGGCAAGGCGGAAGACGCAGCGGTTGCACTTCATCAGTGCATGTGGCGCCATGTTCCGGGCGGTGCTATGGTCGATCCGTGTCCAGACCCGACCTCAATCTGCTCGTCGCGCTGGATGTGCTGCTCGCCGAAGGCAACGTGGCGCGCGCAGCCCGGCGGCTGCGGCTCAGTCCATCGGCCATGAGCCGGACCCTGGCGCGCTTGCGTGAGACGACGGGCGATCCGCTGCTGGTCAGGGCGGGACGCGGTCTCGTTCCCACACCACGGGCCGTCGAGCTGCGCGAGAAGGTCAGTCAGCTCGTACAGGAGACGGAGGCGGTCCTGCGGCCTGCCGAGAAGCCCAACCTCGAACAGCTGGTCCGGACGTTCACGCTGAGGACCAGTGACGGCTTCGTCGAGAATTTCGGACCCGCGCTCATGGCGCGCGTCAGCGCGGAAGCTCCCGGCGTGCGGCTGCGCTTCCTGCAGAAGGTCGACAAGGACAGTGCGCTCCTTCGTGACGGCACCGTCGATCTGGAGACAGGCGTGGTTGCGGGCACGTTGGGTCCGGAGGTCCGCGCGCAGGCGTTGTTCCGGGACCGCTTGATCGGCGTCGTGCGGGTGGGGCACGCGTTGAGTGAAGGGGAGATCACGACTTCCCGCTATGCCGCCGGCCGGCACATCCTGGTCTCGCGGGGCGGTCTCGCCAACGGACCGATCGATGAAGCGTTGAAAGCCTTAGAACTGGAACGGGAGATCGTCACGATCGTCGGCGGTTTTTCAGCCGCGCTGGCGTTGGCCCGCGCGTCCGACCTGATCGCCACGGTCCCCGAGCGCCACACGGGAAACCTGCGCACCGGCATGCACAGTTTTCCCCTTCCGATCCCGATCCCCGAAATGACGGTCTCGTTGCTCTGGCACCCGCGCCTGCACGCCGATCCCGCGCATCAATGGTTGCGCGACTGCGTTCGGGAGGTCTGTGCGGCGCCCGGCTGAACGACGCCTTCATCGCGCGACTTGCCGCGGCAGGCCGAACACCAGCCCCGTCTCCACCTCCACCGCCTTTCCGTCCACCACGTAGGGCTCGAAGCGCCACTCGCGGAGGGCGGTCAAAATCGGCTGCGATTGCTCCGGAAAGGCGCTGAGCAGGTGCACGTGCTTGACCTTTCCCTCGGTGTCGACGATCACCCGCACCGGGATCGTGTTGTAGCGCTGCGCGAAGGTCGGTGTGATCCTGGCCACCACGTGGTCGCGCGCATAGTCGCTCACACAGACCGGCGCTCCGCTGCCCAGGGCCAGCTTGCCCAGTGCTTTCTCCGCCGCGTCGAGAGCCGGGATGTCCGTGCCGGTGAAGGTGAACGTCAGGGCGTGGCATCGCGCATCGGTGGTGAAGATTCGCCAGTGCAGACCACTACGCGGTGCCGTGTACGCCAGCCGGTAGAACGTGCGGCCGGCGATCGTGACCTGATCCGGACCTTTGTCGAATTTGTACCGCTCCGGAATCTGGGCGCGCGTCTTTGCCGCGAGATCCTTCGCACCCGCCGCCTCGAACGGTGCGAAGAAGAAGTCCTGCGCCGTGAGCAGACCATGCGCCTTGACCCGCTCACCGTCCATCGACGCGAACTGTGTCAGCACGTAGCCGCCCGCATCGGACGGAGGAGGTCCCGCCGGTTGTTCGGTCCAGCCGGCAGGAATGGGGTAGGTGAGACCGAAATACGGGTTGCGATACTGGCCGTCGCCAATGCGTCCCGCTTCCGGAACGGGCGTCGACGCGTCGCTCGCACTCGGCGTCGCACCCGGCACGAGAATCACGTTCTTCGGCACCGCGGTGTCGGCCGACAGCCACAGCACTAGCAAAAGGGGCAGCATCGTTTCGGTCTCCTAAAGGGATCTGAGGTAGTAGGTGAGGTCGTGCTTGTCACTGACTGACTTGAAGCGCGGCCCCAGCCCGTTGTGGGTCGCGCTGATGATCGTGCGCTTGCCCGAGCCGAGGTCCTGAAATCGCTGCTCGGCGGTAAGGACGAAGTCGAGAATCATGTGGGATTGGCGGCCGATACGGATGCGACCGGCTCCGCCACGTCGAGGGTCCCGCCGCGCGGCCCGCGATCGACTTGTGCGGCGACGGGAACGGCGAGCAACAGAACAGCGACCAGTCTCCAGAGTTTCACGCCAACCTCCTAACGCTCGCCCGAATCTAGGCTTGATTGGGGAGAGGGGTCGGGAGTTTGGGACGAAGGCAGGGATTTTTGGTTTGAAGGT
>JAXDJK010000101.1:0-4379 GCA_034665665.1 Acidobacteriota bacterium | reverse complement strand
GTTTCTGGCGGAGCGCGAGATCAAGAAGGCCAGGTTCTCGGCGCCGATCCGGAACTGCGTGCCGCGGTCGTTCATCTTCACCTACCGGCGCACGTTCTGACCGCCTGACCGCGACTACTGCTTCTCGATGTTGATGTTGCCGTTGGCATTGGAGAGCTCCAGGCGGCAGCCGCCGCGGCCGATCGTGCCGGTGAGGTTCTCGTTCCCGACGTTCGTGGTGGTGATCGGCAGCTCGCTGTTGATCCGGCCGAACGACGTGTGGGCGCTGACGTTGTAGCTGGCGCCGGTGGGGAGGGCCAGCTTGATGGAGCTGAAGTTCGTCCGCAGCACGATGGGGTGGCAGTTGCCGGCCGGCAGTCCGCTCACCGAGATCGCGCCGTTGCTGCTCTCCACGTCGATGGATCCGGCCACGTCTTCGATGAAGGTGGGGGCGAAGTTGGTCTTCACGCGCACGTCGCGGCCGATGTCCGACAGCGTGACGCTGCCGTTCGAGTTGTCGACCGTGGCGGAGCCGGAGATATCTTTGAGGTCGACCGCGCCGAAGGACGACCGGACCGTGGCCGTGCCGCCGATGTCCTCGGCGCTGACGCGGGCGTTGTTGCTCTGCACGGTCAGCGCTCCTTTGACGGTGCGGACGTCGACGTCGGCGAAGGAGTTGCGGACCACGGCGGCGCCGCCGATGTTCACCAGCTCTACGCGCCCGTTGTTGTTCGAGACGTCCACCGTGCCGCCGGCCGTGGAGATCTTCACCGGCCCGAAGGAGTTGCTCACCTTCAGCGGGCCGCCCACGTCGAGGACGTCCACGGGGCCGTTGCCGTTGTTGATGATCGCGCCGCGCTCGATGTCGGACACGCGCACCGGGCCGAAGCGGTTGGTCACGTCGATCGAGCCGTTGATCGTTTTCACCGAGACCGGACCATTCTGGTTGCGGATGATGAGATTGCCCTGATTGTCCGTGGCGTCGATGGGGCCGAAGCTGTTCTCGAGCGTGAACGAGCCGCGGCCGTCGCGGAAGCTGAGCGGGCCCTGCTTGTTCTCCAGCGTCGAATTCGTGCGCAGGCCCACCGCCACCATGCTGCCGAAGCGGTTCTTGGCTGCGACCGGCGCGTTGGCCGGCAGCAGCACGGTCATGTCGACGGAGTAGGAGATGCGTCCGTTGCGGATGTGCACCTCCGGGAAGTCGGTGCGGATGGTCACGCCGCCGGCCGATTCGCTGGTGACGATCTGGATCTGCTTGCCGATGGCGTCGTCAGAGGAGCGGATGACGGCGCGGACGCGGACGGTCGAGCCTTCGTGGGTGCGGATGTTCAGGCTGCCGAAGCGGTGGTCGATGCTGACGGTGCCGCCGCGGTAGTTGACGTCGCGAGCGAAGGTGAGCTCGAAGCGGTCTTCGGCGGCGTGGACGGCGAAGGCAGTGGCCAGGATGAGCAGCGCGGCGAAGGAGCGGCGCAGGTTAGCGAGTCTGTTCATGAGTGTCCTCCCGCAGCACGTCTTCGAGGGTCTGCTGTTTTTCGGAGTACATGGCCAGCAGTTGGTCCCGGAGGTGCGCGTTCTGTCGGTTGCCGTCGATGTTGGCCTGGCATTCAGCGATGGCGTCATCGAGCAGCATCAGTTTTTCCTTGTAGCTGACCATGAGGGGCGTGGGCTGGCTCTCGAGCTTCGGCTCGGCCAGCCGCGCGAGGCGGCGGATGGCCTCGACGTGCGTGCGCTCGGCGCGCTCTACGTCGTCCATCGCGGAGATGCGCAGGATGTCTTTGTCGAATGCGGCGTCGTGGTTCTGCTCCCGCACGGCGAACCACATCGTGGCGGAGAGGCCGACGGTGAGCAGGACCGCGGCGGCGATGCGGTACCAGGAGCGGAGCGGGGATCGCCGCGTCTCCTGGCGCAACTGGCGCTCGATGCGCGGCCAGAGCAGGTCGTTCTGCCAGGTGGTCTGCATGGTCTGCGCGGTGCCGGAGATCTCGTTCCAGGTGGCGAGCTGCTCCGCGCAGCCCCGGCATCCGGTTGCGTGCCGGGCCGCCGTCTCCATGGCGAGCGGCGATCCGTCGAAGAGGAGGTCGTCGAGCTGGTTACACGTGATGTTCATGAGGGGTCGGTTTCCGCCATTTCTGCTGCAGTTCTTTCTTGGTGGCGAAGAGGATCCACTTGGAGTTCCCTTCGCTGATGCCGAGGATCTCGCCGATCTCGGCGTGGCTCAGTCCTTCGATCTCGAAGAGCGTGAAGACCGAGCGCCGCTGCTCCGGTAATTCGTGAAGCAGTTTGTGAAGCGTGATGCGTTTTGCGTCGTCGACCGAGGGAGCGGTGCGCTCGGCCGTTTCGACCATGTCTTCGATGGGTGATTCTTCGATGCGGCGCCGCCGCTTGCGGAGAACGTCGTAGCAGGTGTTGACGAGAATCCGGAAGATCCACGTCGAGAAGGATGCTTCGCCGGTGTAGGTGGAGGCGGAGCGGTGAATCTTGAGGAAGGTCTCCTGGACCGCATCCTCGGCGTCCGAGACGTTGCCGAGGTGATTCCAGGCGATGCTCTTCATCCGATCGCCGTACCGCCGGTAGATGTCTTCAAAGACCCGTGTGTCTCCCCTGGTGCACGAGGCAGCCAGTTGGCGGTCCTCGGCCGAGGCCCGCTGCTGTACTTCCATCGCGTTGTCGCTCGAGACCACCGAAATCAACCCGCTCATTGCCGCCTGATGCATCGTTCTGAGGACATAGACGGCAGGTCGATGTAAAGGTTAGAGCTCAACGTTAGAGCCCAACGTTAGAGCTCGTCGATGGACTTGGGCCAGTCGCCGTGGAGGAGGCGGGAGAGGGCCCGGTCGGCCAGCAGTTTGCCGCCGGTCTGGCAGCGCGCGCAGTAGTTGGTCTCGTTCTCGGCGTAAACGATCCGCTGCACCGGGGTCCCGCAGACGGGGCAGGGGAGGTTGTAGCGGCCGTGCACGGCCATCTCGGGCCGGAAGGCGGTGACTTTCTCCGGGAAGCGCTCGCCGGCGTCGGCGCGCAGGCGGTCGGTCCACTCGATGAGGACGACGCGGACGGCGTCGTAGAGACGATGCAGCTCGTCGTCGTCGAGGTTCGTGGTCATCTGCACGGGGGAGAGCCGGGCGCGATGGAGGATCTCGTCGGAATACGAGTTGCCGATGCCGCTGAAGACGTGGGGATCGGTGAGGGTGCGCTTCAGGGTGTGGCGCTCACGGGTCAGCGCCTCGCGGAACGTCTCGAAGGGGATCTCCAGCGGCTCGAGGCCTCCCGGATCGAGGACCCGCAGCGCGTCTTCTCCTCGAATGATGTGGATGGACGCGCGCCGCTTGGAGCCGGCCTCGGTGAGGAGGAGCGTGCCGTGCTCGAAGTCGAAGGCGGCCAGGCCGATCTTGCCCGGAATCTTGGCGTTGGGAGGGAGCCATTTGAACCGCCCGGCGATCATCAGGTGGATCACGACGAACAGGTCGCCCTGGAAGACGAGGACGATGCGCTTGCCGATCCGCCTCAGTCCGGTAATTATTTTGCCCTGCAGATCGGCAGGGCCGGGCTCGACCGTTCGGAGGAGGAAAGGACTGCCAATGCGCAACTTAACGAGCGTCTGCCTGGCGATCCGCGCCTCCAGTGCTTCCACGTAGACGGTGATGTCAGGAAGTTCAGGCACGAGACCCTCATTATGCCGGGTACGTGAAAATGTTGAAAAGTCTGACGATGGGCTGGCTCATCGGCGCTGGAGTGCTGATCGCACTCAGCGCACGCGGGGTCCTCGTCTCTTCGCCGCGGCTCGATCCTGCCCAGCAGCAGGTGCTGCCGGTGGCGGTAGCGGTGCCGATGACCGGGCCGTCGAGCGAGCAGCCGATCATCCCGGTGGCCGGAATCACGGCGGGCCAGCTGCACGATACCTTCGACGACGCGCGCGGCGGCGGAAGCCGCGTTCATCACGCCATGGACATCCTGGCCCCCCGCGGCACGCCGGTCGTGGCGGCGGTGGACGGGACGATCCGCAAGCTTTTCAGCGGTGGCGCGGGCGGTCTGACGATCTATCAGTTCGACATGCCGCAGCAGCGCATCTACTACTACGCGCACCTCGATCACTACGCCGCCGGCCTCGGCGAAGGGCTCTTCGTGAAGCAGGGCACGGTGATCGGCTACGTCGGCACCACCGGCAACGCCCCCCCGGGCACGCCCCATCTGCACTTCTCGATCGAGAACCTCCCGGCCACGAAGGAGTGGTGGAAGGGCGTGCCGGTGAATCCGTACCCGGTTTTGGCGCGGTAGAGCGGTTGGCGGTTAAAAGGCGCCGCCGCCGGCGGCGTACGGTTTGTCATCCCGAGCGTCGAGCGAGGGACCTGTGCGGGTGGGGCACGGTGCTCGAGCCACACTCCCCGCGCCCCACCCGCACAGGT
>JAXDJK010000100.1:0-6832 GCA_034665665.1 Acidobacteriota bacterium | reverse complement strand
GCATGTCGAGCGACACCGCTAGCGCCTGTGGCTGTACGAGAGCGGCGGGAAAGCGCCGCACTCCAAACGCTTCGCGTGGACCTTTCGCGATCGTTCGCGTCAATTCACGGCAAGGGTGGGTGGACTTCCGCCCTCTAAGATCATCGGTACTCGTGGAGGGTCTACGCGAAGCGTTTGGAGTGCGGCGCTTTCCCGCCGCTTTTGTACAGCCATGAGCAGCGCACGTGGCATCACACCGCATGTCGAGCGACACCGCTAGCGCCTGTGGCTGTACGAGAGCGGCGGGAAAGCGCCGCACTCCAAACGCTTCGCGTAGATGGCCGCGGTTCAGGCGGTGAATTCACATCAGCTGCAGCCAGCGCGCGAGGAAGGCTACGGCCGCACCGGCGAGGACGAGCCAGGCGGAGTTGAGGCGCCAGCGGAGGAGGACGGCGGCGGCGAGCGCGGCGAGTACCGCGGTGAACACGTCGATGATGGCGCTTCGGGCGAGTTGCCAGGTGACGCCGGCCATGAGGCCGAGGGCGGCCACGTTGACGCCGTCGAGGATGGCGGCGAAGACGAGAGACTGGCGGAGGCGGGGGAGCAGGGGGATGGAGATGGCCACGAAGATGAACGCCGGCAGGAAGATGGCCACGGTCGCGATGAGGGCGCCGGGCCAGCTGCCGGTGACGTAGCCGATGAACGTGGCGGTGGTGAAGAGCGGGCCGGGGGTGAACTGGCCGACGGCGACCGCGTCGAGGAGCTGCCGGTCGGTCAGCCAGCCGCGGCGCTCGACGAGCTCCGTGCGCAGGAAGGCCACCAGCACGTAGCCGCTGCCGTAGAGCACCGCGCCGATCTTCGCGAAGATCATGAAGAGGCGCATCAGGTCGGGGACGACCGGGATCGCTACCGCTGCGGCGCCGGAGAAACGTCCCGCGAATCGGAACGCGAAGACCAGCGCGCCGGCGCCGAAGAGGATGGCCAGCTCGTTGACGCCCATCAGGTACAGCGCGCAGGCGGCGGCGCCGAGGAGCGCCAGCGGAACCGTCTTCGCGGCGGTGCGAAAGAGCCCGAAGATCGCCTCGAGCACCACCGCGATGATCACAGGCTTGATCCCGTACAGCAGCCACTCGGCGGCGGGGGTCTGACCCCACGTGACGTAGGCCCAGGCGAAGGCGAGCACGATCAGTGTGGCCGGGAGGATGAAGAGCGCGCCGCCGGCGGCGAAGCCGGGCCAGCCGGCGCGGACGTAGCCGGCGTGCATGACCATCTCCGTCGAGTTGGGCCCGGGGATGAGGTTCGTCGCGCCGAGGAGATCGAGGAACTCCTCGTCCGTCATCCAGCGGCGGCGCGTGACCACCTCGTCGCGGAGCATGGCGATGTGCACGGCCGGACCGCCGAAGGCGGTGATGCCGAGGCGCAGCGCCAGCCGCGCCACCTCCGCAACGCCTCCTGCTCGTTTCACGGCGCGGAGTTTACCCGCCATACGTCCAATCCCCACACGTCCAACGTAATGACCGGTGAACCAGCCAACACCAACGCAGTAACAACCAAAGGAGAATCGATGAGCCCCTCTCCCCGGCGCCGCCTGTTCGGCGCACTTGCCCTCGGCGCGCTCGCCTTATTCACCCCGCAGGCACGCGCCTCCAGCCATCGCGAAGCACTGGCCATCCTCAATGAACCGTGCGCCGACAATACCGATACCTACGCCTGGGTGTCGGACGGCACACACGACAAGCTGTACCTGATCATGGATTTCAATCCCCTCCACGAGCCCGGCCAGGGCAATCAGGGATTCCGCGCCTGTAATGGCTACCGCTACGAATTCCACATCGGCAAAGGCACCAGCCTGAAAGACGAAGCGGTCTACCGCGTGGAATTCCGCAATACGCTGGCGCAGGAAGCGGCGCCCAGCGCCACCGACGCACTGGGCGGCGGCAACGAGCTGCTGTGGCAGCTCACCGGCGGCACGGAGACGATGACCGTCACGCGCGTCACAGCGCCGGGTAATCCGAACCCGCTGGTATTGGGCGAGAACCTGAAGGTGCTGCCCAACAATCACGGCCCGCAGACCGATCGCCTGGTCTACGGCCTCGGCGCCTTCAAAGGCTACGATTCGGGCGAATCCGCCAGCCGCGAGGAGGGTCTGTACAACCAGGCTTTCGTCGATACGTTCATCCATCCGCTGGCCGGCGGCGGACGCATCATCGCCGGGCAGTTCGATGATCCGTACCAGCTCGACGAGAAGGGCATCTTCGACCTGGTGAATCTCGGCCGCACGGACCTCGGCGGCATTACAGGCGCGCGCAACACCCCGGTCGAGGACGTCTTCACCGGCTTCAATGTCTTCTCCATCGCACTGGAGATCCCGACTGCCGAGCTGTTCCCGAACGGTATTCCCCACAATGGCACGCTCAATGCGCAATCGACCGACAGTCTGCTGCGCGTCTGGGCCAGCATCAGCCGCCAGGCCACACAGACGGTGGATACGAACAACATCATTACCGGCGTACACGGCTCCGGCAATTACGAGCAGGTGGGCCGTAATGCGCTGCCGCTCTTCAATGCCGGTTTCGTCGGCACGCAGCGGCAGACACTCTATCTGCACACCTCGCCGATGAAGGACGTGACCCGCTTCGGCGCGGACGTGCTCTTCCCGGTGCTGGTGCGCGACCTGGAAGCGCTCGGCATCTACAAGGCGCTGGGCGTTCCGGCAGCGGCGGTGTCGACGCTAAAGGGCCCGCGGCTGGACATCATCAACGCGGTGAACCTCGGGCGTCCGATCCCGATTGCCGACGGTTCCACCGGCGACGTGCTGACCATCGATGCGGCCATCGATTCGCAGTTCCCGAACGGACGGCGCCTCGGCGGCGGCTCGGCTCCGAATCGCCATCAGGTGAACGTGAATACGGTCCTGATCAGCCTCATCGCCACGGGCGATCCGGGTGCCGGCCTGGCCAAGGGCGTGGAGGTGAACGACAAGGACTTCCTCCCCCGCTTCCCGTTCCTCGCGCCGGCGCATCAGGGACTGCTGCAGGGACACGGCGGCACGAACGTGCCGACGCAGCCCGACATCCCGAATCCCGCCTCGCCGCAGCCGTAACGCGCAGCCCTTCACAGGAGAACGAACATGAAGAGACACACTGGTCTCCCCGCCATCGGCCTGTTGGCTATGGCCCTCACCCTGCCCCTCGTCGCGCAACCGGTGCGCCGCCTGGCGGCTCATGGTTTCGCATCCGACGAACAGACCATCCCGGTGATGGCCAACACCACCGGCTTCGGCGGCGCGAAGTTTCAGACGTACGTGACGCTGCTCAATCCCACCTCGTCCGCCTTCCCGGTCGTGGCCACGCTGCACGACGGCACGGGCGCGACGAAGACCGCCACCATCAACCTGGCCGCGGGCGAGCTGCAGACGTACGACAACTTCCTCGACGCGGTCTTCCACGCCACCGGCGGCGGCGCGGTGACGTTCCGCGCTCCCGACTCGACGGGCGGCACGCACAACAACCGCTTCATCGTCACCGCCGAGGTGTGGACGGCCACGGGCGGCAAATACAGCACGCCTGTGCCGGCCGTCGAATTCGCCGGAACGAGCTCGCCGTCGTTCAGCGCCGGCGTAACCGTGGACGCGCAGACGCGCACGAACGTCGGCTGCTTCAACCAGTCTGGCGTGACCAACCACGTCCGGGCCCGCGTGTTCGATCGCACGGGCCAGCAGACCGTCGGCACGGTCGACCTGAACCTCGCCGCGAACGGCTGGGGTCAGACCCCCGTCAACGCGATCGTCGGCGGCGGATACATCGAGTTCGTCCCGGAAGAAGCGGCGGTCTGCTACGCCGTAGTGGTAGACAACGGCACGAACGACGGCCGGTTCGTCCCGGCAGTCGAGTACCGGCCGTAGTCGTCTCAGAGCCTCAAATAACGATGGAATGTGCGATCATGGCGGGGCGTCCTACCTTCAGTCTTCAGGAACCCCGTCATGATCCGTCGCATCCTTCTGTGTGTGCTCTGTGTGCTCCTCGTGTCTTCCCTCGCGGCCCCGATGTTCGCGGAACCGCCGTATCTCGTCACCGATCTTCAGCCGGCATCGGAACAGGGCCGCGGCTCGAGCGTGTCGTTCGTCGGCCACCTCGGGCCGATCGCGTTCTTCGTGGCGGTCACGCCGACGGGGAGCTACGCCGTGTGGCGGACGGACGGGACGGCCGCCGGGACGTTCCCATTGATCGGCACCACGCTCACCGGCTCCTCCGGCGCGAACGGGTTCATCGTCGATGGGAACGTGGCGTACGTCGGCGTAGCGGCACCGGGCGGCGGCGCACGCATCTGGAAGACGGACGGCACCCTGGCCGGCACGTCCATCGTCACGCCGCCCTCCACCACCGCGTTCCAGTTGCCGTTCGCCGTCATCGGCGGGAAGCTGTGCTACCTGACCGACTCGAACAACGAGGTGTGGGTGCAGGACGACGCGGGCGCGCGGCGGCTGCTCACGTTGCGCTCGACCAGCAGCGGGACACGCTGGCGACGTCCGCAGTGTCGGGCAACACGCTTTATGTCGGCACGGAGTCCGGGCTTTGGAGGACGGACGGGACGGAGGGCGGCACGATCAAGCTGTCGTCCACGCCCGCATATGCGATGGCGGTGCTCCGGAACCAGCTGCTGTTCGCCGGGATCGAGGCGGGCGCGGGGGGCGAGCTGTGGACTTCCGACGGCACCAGCGCAGGCACGCATCTGGTCACGGACCTGAATCCAGGACCGGCGTCGACGTTCGCCACCGGAGGGCTGGCCCTCTTTCGCGTTCTGGGAACGAAGCTGCTGTTCCTCGGTGCGAACGGTGAGTTTGGCGTCAGCGACGGCACGGCGGGCGGGACACACGTCATCGTCAAAGGGGCCGTCCCGCGCGACTTTCCGGACATCACCATCCTGAAGGGAATCGCCTACTTTCCGTTCGACGACGGCACGCACGGACGCGAGCTGTGGCGGAGCGACGGCACCGACGGCGGCACGCGCATGATCCGCGACACCTCGGGCGGCAGCCTGTCGCCGTGGGCCGTGGCCGCCGGCACTTCGCACATCTACTACATCGGCGTGGACGGAACGCACGCGTCACTGATGCAGACCGACGGCACAGACGCCGGCACGGTCAAGCTGATCGACACGAAGCTGTGGACGCTGGCGGGCCGAGGACTCGTGACGGCCGGCGACACCGCTTTGTTCGTCCACGACGACGGGGTCCATGGCGCCGAGCCGTGGATCAGCGACGGCACCGTCGCGGGCACACACATGATCGCCAATCTTGCTGCGGAGACAGGAGCGTCGTCGGATCCGACGCATCTCGTGGCCGGCAGCGAGCGTCTGTTTTTCTCCGCGCGGGGCGAGGCGATGACCGGCATCTGGAGCACGGACGGCACGGCCTTCGGGACGAAGCCGATCCTGCCGGAAGCCACCGGCACGCCCGCGATCCCACTGGAGGCCATCGGCAACACGCTGTACGTGAAGCGCGGCGGCGCACAGCTCTGGCGCGTGGACGGCACGACCGGAGCGGCGGCGCCGCTGAAGGATTTCAATCCCGGCGGCAGCTCCGCAAGCATCCTGGCCACGACCGTCCTCGAGGGCCGGCTGTACCTCGACGTATCGACCGGCGACGGCAGGCAGACCTGGACGACGGACGGCACGCCCGCGGGTACGGTGCAACTGACGAACTTCGGCGCCAGCAACCATGCGCTGGCCTCGCTGGCGGGGCAAACGTACGCGGTGCACGCCGGCGACGCCGCCGTCTACGCCCTCGGCAATCGTCTCGAGGAAACGCGCAGCATCGTCACAGTCGGCAATCCGAGCCAGACCGTGGCGTTGTTCACCTTCCGGGGAGCGCTTTATCTCTTCGCCGGCAGCGATCTCTGGAGACTCTCGGGTGCAGCCGGTGAGGCGACGCTGGTCAAGCATTTCGCCGACGGCACTCTTGCCGGCAACCTCAACTTCGCGCATCCGATCGCATCGGCAGGCGGGCGCCTGCTCTTCCACTGGCGGCAGGACAGCGCGCACATGAACCAGCTCTGGGCCACCGACGGCACGTCCGAGGGCACGGTCATGCTGCGCGAATTCGCGACCGGCTCGGACGACTCCTTCACCGACCTCGTGTCGCTCGGCGCGCAGGTGGTGTTTGGCGTCAATGACGGCATCCATGGTGTCGAGCCGTGGGTCAGCGACGGCACGGAGGAAGGGACACTGCTGCTGCGCGACATTCACGGCGCGTCCGGAAGCGCACCGCAGGGCCTGATCGCCGCCGGCGGCAAGGCCTACTTCTCCGCGAACGACCCCGAGCACGGCCGGGAGCTATGGCAAACCGACGGCACGCCCGCCGGCACGCAACTCGTAGCCGATCTCGCCCCTGGCTCTGCCAGTTCGTCGCCTGGCTGGATGACGCGCTTCGGGTCGGTGTTGTATTTCTCAGCCGAAACACCGGCCACCGGCGCGGAGCTGTGGGGATACCGGCAGACCGGCCGCAGGCGTTCCGCGGCACATTGAGACGTGTCGAACACGACGGACTTTCTCTTCTTTAGAAGAGGGTGGTCTCTGAGTAACCTGAGAACTTCTATGGCGAAGCTGACGCGCTCTCTGGTCGAGCAGACGCGTTGTCTGGTGCGGCTGACGCGTTCCGTGGTGCACCTGAGAGCGTCCGTGGTGTAGCAGACGCTCCGTTCAGAAAAAGCTGACGCGCGCTTCAATTACCGTCGAGGTGGAAGCGGTGCATCAGACGGTGGATGAAGGGCGCCACGATCACACCCGCCACGCCGATGAAGACGATTCCGGAAAAGAGCGCGTACGCACCGGCGAAGAGCTTCGCCGGTGCACT
>JAXDJK010000099.1:0-6131 GCA_034665665.1 Acidobacteriota bacterium | reverse complement strand
CCATCCCGTGATGTCACCTGCGCCGCTCGTGGGTATACAAGAGCGGCGGGAAAGCGCCGCACTCCAAACGCTTCGCGTAATCCGCCACGGTTTAGGCGTTTTTGCGCGCCCTTACCCGCCCAGCCGTGCTTCGAGGGCGTCGCGGCGGGCGCGGCTGACGCTCAGCTCTTTGCCGTCCTTGAGGCGCACGGCGTAGTCCCCGCCGGAGCTGCGGAGCATGACGTCGATGCGGTCCAGGCGCACGATCACGGAGCGGTGCACGCGCATGAACACCTCGGGGTCGAGGCGTACCTCGAGATCCTGCATCCGTTCGCGCACCGTGAACGTGCGATCGGCCACGTGCAGCTCCGCGTATGGGCCGCTGGCGGTGATGTAATCGATCCGGTCCACCGGCACGACGCGCATCTGGCCGCGCATCTCCACCGGGATGCGGGTCAGGTACGCGCTCTTCTTCGGCGTGGCCTGTTGCGACGCTTCGAGCATCGTCAGCAACCGCCGCGTCATCCGCTCCACGTCCTGCAGCTCGATTGACTTCCGGGCGCGCCGGAAGGCATCCGAAAAACGATCGTCGTCGAACGGCTTGACCAGGTAATCGACCGCCGCCAGCTCGAATGCCTTCAGCGCGTACTGATCGAAGGCCGTCGTGAAGATCGTCGTCGGCATCCCCTCGGGCAGCAGCGTCTCCACGACTTCCACACCTGTCCGGCCGGGCATCTGCACGTCGAGGAACACCAGGTCCGGCTTGAGCCGGCGGATGGCTTCCACCGCGTCATCGCCGTTGTCGGCTGTGCCGACGATGACCACGTTCTCCTCGTGCGCGAGCCGGTCTTCGATGTGCTCGCGCGCCAGCGGCTCGTCATCGACGATCATCACGCGCAGCGGCTGCTTGTCACCCATGTCGATCACGTGCGCACTCCTCGGGTGCGGAACGGCAGCGCGATCTCCGCGACCGTCCCGCCTTCCGCGGCGGCGCTCAGCTGCACCGATGCCGCCTCGCCGTACAGCTGCGACAACCGGGCCCGCGTGTTCGTCAGGCCGACGCCGGTGCGCGTTTCGTCCGCGATGCCCGGCCCGTTATCGCGCACCGTGAGCACCAGCACGTCGCCGCGACGCTCCGAGGCGATCTCCACCACGCCCGGACCCTTGTTCCGGCTCACCCCGTGCTCGAGCGCGTTCTCCACGATCGGCTGCAGAATCAGGTTCGGCACCAGCGCGTCCGTGGTGGCCGGATCGATCCGCCGCTCGACGGTCAGGCGGCCCTGGAAACGGATCTCCATAATCTCGACGTAGCGCCCGAGGAACTCCAGCTCATCGCGGAGCGGCACCTCGTCGGTTGCGTGCGTGTCGATGGTGTGGCGGAGCAGCTCGCTCAGCCGCGCGATCATCTTGCGCACGCCCGACGGATTGCGCTCGACCATGGCCGACACCGCGTGCAGCGTGTTGAACAGGAAGTGCGGGTTGATCTGCATGCGTAGCGCATCGAGCCGCGCCTCCGCGAGCTGGGCCTGCAGCCGCGCCGAGTGCGCCTGCTGCTGCTGCACGCGCAGAAAGTACTCGCGCGCGAACCCGGCCGCCAGGATCGCAAAGTAGAAGAGCAGTTGCGGCACGAAGCGGAAACTCGCGATCTCGCGCGCCGGGCGGAAGGGCCGCCGCCGCACCGCTGCGGCCGACTCGAACACCTGATCGCGCGCGACAGCCAGCAGCAGATACACCACGATGGCGATCGCGATCCCCGCCCCGATCAGCACGAGGATCCGCCGCAGCAGCTGGCGCCGTTCTAGGCCGACCCGTCCGCCCAGCCAGAAGATGGCTGGCGTCAGCGCCGCCCAGAGCCACGACTCCACGAAGGCCAGCAGGATCGGGCCGGCCGGCGACATGCCGCGGAAGCCGAAGCCGCGCGGGTCCAGCAGGCGGCTCGCGGCGGAGAGCAGCGCCAGGAAGGTCCAGAAGGCAAAGACCACCAGCACGCCTCGCGTGCCGAGGGCTGGCCTTGCTTCGTCGACTGTCGAATCCGGCAGCATCGTCGTTCCAGAGTGCAATGTAGCAGCCCCAATCGCGCGATTCGAGGCGTCCTCGTGCAATTCGTGACATCCCGGTGCAGGTCGTGTTTTCGCGAGAAGAGAATCGCCCGCCAAAGCGTCTTCTCCGGCAACAACCAAGCAGCAACCACGCAGCAACACCAACGGCAGCAACTAGCGAAAGGAAACCCATGAACAAGAAAATCACCGCAGTCGCAGCAGTGCTCGCTCTCAGCACCACGCTCGCTTTCGCCGGCACCGGCGAGGGACGCGGCGAAGGCCGCCACGGCCGTCACGGCAAGGGCCAGTTCGGCGAGAAGTTCGCGCAGAAGCTGAACCTGACCGACGCGCAGAAGCAGCAGATCAAGGACATCCGCACCAACAGCCGCACGCAGAACGCCCAGTTCTTCGCCACGGCCAAGCAGACCCGTGAAGATGCCCGCGCCGCCCGCAAGGCCGGCGACACCGCCCGCCTGGAGTCGCTCAAGGGCGCTCTGCAGTCCCAGCGGGCGCAGATGAAGGAGATCCGCAAGGCCGAGCGCCAGCAGGTCCTCAACATCCTCAACGCCGAGCAGCGCGCGCAGCTCGAAGCGATGAAGGCGCAGCACCAGGGCCGTCATCACAACGACGACAACAACTGAGCCGTAACGTCAACGCAGTACCTGCAAGAGGCACCCTCCGGGGTGCCTTTTGTGCGTCTGGGATGCCGTTCATGACATCGCGGTGCAAGTCGTTCATTCGCCGAAACATCGCCTCCGGCGCTCCCGTTGCACATCACAAGGAAGGAGCAAAGCCCATGAAGAAAAAAGGATTCATCGCGATCGCCGTCCTGGCGGTCCTCGCCGTGGTGGCGGTGCTCATTCACCGGAGCGCACTGGCGCGCGAGACCACCACCTACCGCTTCACCGCAGTCGAGAAGGGTGACGTCGAGGCCACGGTCTCCGCCACCGGCACGCTCGGCGCCGTACGCACCGTCCAGGTCGGCACCCAGGTCTCGGGCCAGATCGCCGAGCTGTTCGTCGACTTCAACGACACCGTCAAGAAGGGCCAGTTGCTCGCACGCATCGATCCGACGCTGCAACAGCAGGCTGTGACGGATGCGTACGCCTCGCTCGAGCGCGTCCAGGCGCAGGCCCTTCAGGCCCAGCGCGACTACAACCGCAACCGCGAGCTGTCCAACGCCGGCCTCATCGCCAAGAGCGAGCTGGAATCGACCGATTCGTCGCTGGACGTGGCCCGGGCCACGGTCAAGTCCGCCCGCGTGGCGCTCGACCGCGCCAAGCAGAACCTCGAGTACACCAACATCTATGCACCGATCGACGGCGTCGTCGTCGAGCGCAATGTCGACCTCGGCCAGACCGTTGCGGCCAGCCTGTCGGCGCCGCAGCTGTTCCTGATCGCCAACGATCTCACCAACATGCAGATCCTCGCCAAAGTCGGCGAGGGCGACATCGCCGGCATCAAGGAAGGGCAGAAAGTCCGCTTCACCGTCCAGGCGCTGGCCAACCAGACCTTCGAAGGCTCCGTCGAGCAGGTACGCCTGCAGTCCCTCACCACCGAGAACGTCGTCAATTACACGGTGGTCGTGAAGGTCCCGAACGCCGATCGCAAGCTGCTGCCCGGCATGACCGCACGCGTCAACTTCCTGACCCGCTCGGCCAACGACGTCCTGAAGGTCGCGAACGCCGCGCTGCGCTTCAAACCGGCTGCTGATGCGAAGACCGCGACAGCCGCCACCAGCACGGCCGCACAGACCTCTACCGCAACCACCTCCACCGCGGGCGGCACTGGTCAGACCCGCACCCGCACGCGGGGCACAGGCACCGGCGGCGCAGGCCGTGGTGCGAGCCGCCCCGGCACGCTGTACTACCTCGACGCCAACGGCAAGCTGGCCAGCATCATCGTACGCACCGGCGTCACCGACGGCTCGTTCACGGAAGTGCGCGGCCAGCAGCTGAAGGAAGGGATGAAAGTCATCGCCGGCACGGCGCAGCCGCAGAGCGCCGGCACCGAGCCGAAGGCCGCCACCAGCCCCTTCCAGAGCACCACCGGCGGCGCACAGGGCGGCGGCCGCCGTCCGGGAGGTTTCTAATGCCCGACACGGTCATTCGCACCATCGGCCTGACCAAGACCTACGTCAGCGGCACGAACGAAGTGCACGCGTTGCGCAGCGTCGACCTCGAGATCGGCCGCGGCGAGCTCGTGGCGATCATGGGCTCGTCGGGCTCGGGTAAGTCGACGCTCATGAATCTCCTCGGCTGCCTCGATCGTCCCACCGACGGCGCGTACGAGCTCGATGGCGTGCGCGTGGAAGGGCTCAGCAAGAACGAGCTGGCCGCGATCCGCAACCAGAAGCTCGGCTTCGTCTTCCAGGGCTTCAACCTGCTGCCGCGCACCACCGCCGTCGACAACGTCGAGCTGCCGCTGCTCTACGACCGCAGCGGCCGTAAGCGCGACACGCGGGCCATGGCCATCGCCGCCCTCCAGCGCGTCGGCCTCGGTGAGCGGCTCGATCACCAGCCCAGCGAGCTCTCCGGCGGCCAGCAGCAGCGCGTGGCCATCGCCCGCGCCCTGGTCACCGAGCCCGCGCTGGTCCTGGCCGACGAGCCCACCGGCAACCTCGACTCACGCACCACCATCGAAGTGATGTCCCTGTTTCAGGAGCTGAACGACCAGGGCATCACCATCATCCTGGTCACCCACGAGCCGGAAGTCGCGATCTACGCCAAGCGCATGGTGGTCGTACGGGACGGCAAGATCGTCCGTGACGAGCCGGTCAAGAACCGCCGCGCCGCCAAAGACGACCTGGCGGCTCTCGACGCCAGCGAAAGGAGCGCCGCATGAAATCCCAGGTCCTCGTGAAACTGGCCGTCCAGAGCATCCGCAAGAACAAGATGCGCGCCGCGCTGACCATGCTCGGCATCATCATCGGCGTGGCCGCCGTGATCGTCATGGTCGCGGTGGGTTACGGCGCCCGCTCGCGCATCCGCGCCCAGATCAACAACCTCGGCACGAACATGATCGTCATCACCCCCGGCGCCGCGCAGCAGAGCGGCGTCAGCCAGGGCGCGCAGGCTTTCCCGAACCTTTCCGTCGAGGACGTCGACAAGATCCGGCGCGAAGCGCAGGTCGTCACGGCCGTCTCGCCCGTGATCGTCACGCGCACGCAGGTCATCGGCCCAGCAGGCAACTGGCGCACGCTCATCAACGGCGTCGACACCGACTACCAGACTATCCGCGACTGGCAGCCCGCCTCCGGCGATTTCTTCGCGGCCGAAGACGTGGCCGCGCTGCGCAAGGTGGCTGTCCTCGGCAAGACGGTGGCCGAGCAACTCTTTCCCGGCGACGATCCAGTTGGCGCCGAGATCCAGATCCGCAACGTGCCGTTCAAGGTCGTGGGCGTGCTCACGGCCAAGGGACAGACCGCCAGCGGCAGTGACTCAGACGATGTGGTGTTGATCCCCTACACCACCGCCCAGAGCACGCTCTCCGGACGGATGTTCATCCCCCAGATCCTGGCCAGCACCGCCAACGAAAGCGACATCCCCGCCGCGCAGGAAGAGATCCGCGTGCTGATGCGCGAATCGCGGCGTCTCGGCGAGAACGATCCCGAAGACTTCACCGTGAAGAACCAGAACGAGCTGGCCGAAGCGGCATCGAGCAGCACCAAGGTGATGACCATGCTCCTGGCGGCCATCGCCTCGATCTCGCTGCTCGTCGGCGGCATCGGCATCATGAACATCATGCTGGTCTCCGTGACCGAGCGGACCCGCGAGATCGGCATCCGCCTGGCCATCGGCGCCCGCGGCTCCGACGTCCTCACGCAGTTCCTCGTGGAGAGCATCGTCATGGGCGTCCTCGGCGGCGTGATCGGCCTGGCCGGCGGCTACGCCGGCGCCAAAATCCTCGGCCACTTCACCGGCTGGGACACCGTGATCTCCCCGATCATCATGCTCGTCGCCGTCGGCTTCTCCGGCGCCGTCGGCGTCTTCTTCGGCTACTACCCGGCTCGCAAAGCGGCCTCGCTGAATCCGATCGAAGCGCTGCGGTACGAGTGAGACAGTTGGCGGTTGTCGGTTGGCGGTTGTCGGTTCATGACCCCCGGGTTAACCG
>JAXDJK010000098.1:0-3646 GCA_034665665.1 Acidobacteriota bacterium | reverse complement strand
GTAGAAGACCGCGCCGTTCGCCCAGTCGTGATTCCACTGCACGATCTGCTGCGCCATCGGCGTGCGGCCCACGGCACGCTGCCTCCCCGCGAATGCCTGCTGGCTGGTGCAGGAGAGGATCAGGAGGAGCGAAACCGCGAGCAGGGACCGGGTCTTCATCCGTAAAGGATAAACTCAGGGGATGCTTGCCGGACAGGTGGCTTTCATTACCGGCGCCAGCCGCGGCCTCGGCCGTCACGTGGCGCTCCGCCTCGCCCGCGAAGGCGTCCGCGTGGTTGTCGCGGCCCGCACCGGCGTCGAAGCCGTGGCCGACGAGATCCGCGCCGCCGGCGGCGAGGCATTGCCGGTGGTCGTCGACGTCACCCGCTGGCAGTCGGTGTCCGACGGCGTTGCGCTTGCGCGCCAGCATTTCGGCAAGATCGACATCCTCATCAACAACGCAGGCGTCGGCTGGTACAAGCCCTTCGACGAGCAAACGATCGAAGAGCTCGACCTCACCATCGACGTCAATCTCAAGGGTGTGATGTACGCCACCAAAGCCGTCCTCCCGGAGATGCTGGCCGCCGGCTACGGCCAGATCGTCAACGTCGGCTCCGACCTCGGCCGCCGCGTCATCCCCAACATGGCCCCCTACGTGGCCAGCAAGTTCGCCGTCCTCGGCTTCAGCGGCTCCCTGCTCCGCGAAGTCAAAAACCGCGGCGTCAAAGTCATGACCATCACCCCCGGCATCATCGACACCTACTTCAACGGAGGCACCGAAGGCACCAAAGAAGAAACCTGGTCCCTCCGCCCCGACTTCGTCGCCACCACCATCGTCGATATGCTGAAGCTCCCCAAACACTGGGTCCTCGACGAGCTCGCGGTCCACGCCATGGGGCAGGAGTTTTAGGGCCTCGGGAGCGCGGACGTCCCGTCCGCAGGGCCCACAGGCGTCCCGCCTGTTCGCGTACCCGGGTGCGCCGATAAACGCACAGCCGAGACGGCAGTGGGCCCTGCGGACGGGACGTCCGCGCTCCCGAGGCCCAACGGCGCCTAGCTCGTGACCTTCAGCCCGATGATGGCCACCAGCAGCATGGTTAGGAACACCGCCCGCGCCGCCGTCACCGGCTCGTGGAACAGCACCACGCCGAGGATGGCTGCGCCGAGGGCGCCGATGCCTACCCAGACGGCGTACGCCGTCCCGATCGGAAGCGTGCGGGCGGCGTAGGAGAGCAGGAACATGCTCGCGGCGATGGCCAGCAGCACCAGCAGCGACGGCAGCGGCCGCCGGAAGCCGTCCGTGTATTTGAGCCCGACCGCCCAGCACACCTCCAGCAGGCCGGCGATGACGAGCAGCAGCCACGAGGAGGACATCACCGGTGTCCCTCTTCCGCGCCGGGGGGAGCGGCGCCGTAGACGTGGCGATCGTGGATCACGAGGTCGAATGGTTTCAACAAAGGATTGGCGACGTAGCCGCGGTGCACGGCCTGGCACTCGTAGCAGACGATGACGTCCTTCACCACGCGCCAGACGGCGTAATCGAGGATCGTCACCGCCAGCAGCGACAGCCCGTACGTCCACGGCACGAAGATCGAGCCGAGGACCACCAGAGCGATGCCGGTCTTGCGGTTGAAATCTTTCTGAAAGTACAGCTCCTCGTGACCGCAGGCGGCGCAGCGGTCGATCACCGCGTCGGCGGGAGGAGCGGTCACGGCCGACGCCGTGCCGCATTGCTCACAAACAGACGCGGGCTCGCCCGGTTCACGGGCCAGCCGGGCGTCACATTGCGTGCAGAGATAGTGGACGCTGGCCATGACGGCGCGCGTTACTTCGCGCGCTCGAGGTAGCGATTCTCACTGGGGTCGACGATGATTTCTTCGCCCTCGGTGACGAAGGGGGGGACCTGCACGGTGACGCCATTCTCGAGGATGGCGGGCTTGTACGACGACGACTGCGTGGCCCCCTTCACCATCGGCTGCGTCTCCTGGATCTTCACCTTCATCGACTTCGGGAGCTCCACGCCGATCGGCTTGGTCTCGTGGAACTGCACCTGGAGCTTGAGGCCGGCCTGGAGCCAGGCCGTCGCATCGCCGAGGTCCTCCTCGGAGATCTCCACCTGCTCGTAGTTCTCCGTGTTCATGAAGTGGTGCGACTGACCGTCGGAGTAGAGGTACTCCATCTCGTGCTGCGTGATGTACGCCTGCTCGATGTCGTCATTCGAGCGGAAGCGGTGCTCGAACTGGTTGCCGGTGCGGAGATTGCGGAGCTTCGCCTGCACCATCGCCCGGAGATTGCCCGGCGTGTGATGGCGGAAGTCCATGATCTTGCAGAGATCGCCGTCGAAGACGATGACGATTCCTTTGCGGATGTCGTTGGCCTGCATGTGATTCCTTTCGAATTCGGTAAACTCGGCGGCGCGGCATTCTAGCCGCATCAGGAGAAAGTCGTGAAAACTGCTCGATTTCTACTTGCCGCGCTGCTGATGACCACAGCGTGCCGACCCGACCGGGAAGCCCAAACGGGCACGCCGAAGGGCGATATTCCAGTCGGCGTCTACGGCGCCCTCACCGGTGGCGAGGCCTCCTTCGGTACAGCGACCGTCAACGGCGTGCGCATGGCGGCCGACGAGATCAACGCCTCCGGCGGCATCGACGGGCGCAAGATCAAGCTGTTCATCGAAGACGACCAGGGCCGCGCCGAAGAAGCGGCGTCGGTGGTGACGAAGCTGATCACGAGCGACAACGTGCTCGGTCTCATCGGCGAGAACTCCTCCAACCAGTCGCTGGCCGCCGCGCCCACCGCGCAGCAGTACGGCGTGCCGATGATCTCGCCCTCGTCCACCAACCCCGCCGTCACGGAGAAGGGCCCGTACATCTTCCGGGTCTGCTTCACCGACCCGTACCAGGGCAAGGCGCTGGCGACCTTCGTCCGCAAGAACCTCGACGTCACCACCGCCGCGACGCTGCTCGACAAGAAGAATGACTACTCGGTCGGCCTCGCGGAGTTCTTCAAGAAGGAGTTCGAGGCCCTCGGCGGGAAAGTGATCGCGGAGCAGAGCTACACCGGCGGCGACACCGAGTTCCGCCCGCAGCTCACGGCCATCCGCAAACAGAACCCGCAGGTGCTGTTCCTGCCCGGCTTCTACACGGACGTCGGCCAGATCGCGATCCAGGCCCGCGACCTCGGTATCAACGTCCCGCTGGTCGGCGGCGACGGCTGGGACTCGCCCGCGGTCATCGAGATCGGCGGCAAATCCATCGAGAACTCCTACTTCTCCGATCACTACTTCGTCAACGAGACCCGCCCGGCCGTGCAGAAGTTCGTGGCCGGGTACAAGAAGCGCTACGGCGGCAAGAACCCCGAGGCCACCGCCGCGCTGGGCTACGACGCCCTCTACATCTTCGCCGAAGCGATGAAACGCGCCGGCAGCGACGACCGCAAAAAGATCCGCGACGAGATCGCCAAAACCCACGCCTTCCAGGGCATCGCCGGCTACATCGAGATGGGCCCGGACCGCAACCCGATCAAGCCCGTGGCCATGATCAAGATCGAGAACGGCCAAATGCAGTTCGCCGGGTGGGTCAAGCCGTAGGGGAGATTCAGGCCGAAAACGCGGCGGACATACGCGAAGCGTTTGGACTGCTGTGGCCCGAGCCACAGCTTTCGT
>JAXDJK010000097.1:0-5473 GCA_034665665.1 Acidobacteriota bacterium | reverse complement strand
CCGAGGAACTAAATTCATCCTCTCCCTACCCAAAAAACCACCCCATCGCGCACGCATTTTGAACTGTGTCTACCCGTTGAATAACTTTCGACGGAGGGCACATGATCAACGACAATCTTTCAGGCGGCGACCTCGGGCAGGGCTCGACGGCGGACCGTTTACGTGAGAAGGCGGCCGGGCTCGCCGGCCAGGCGAAGGAGCAGGCCAGTACGCTGTTCGATCAGCGCAAGACCAGTGCGGTCTCGGAGATCGACGGGCTCGTTTCGGCGCTGCGGCAGGCAGGCGGGCAGATGGAAGGCTCGCAGTTCGCCGGGCGGCTGATCACCACGGCAGCAGAGAAGCTGGAGTCCGTCAGCCGCGCCATCGACAACCGCAGCATCGACGACCTCAAGGACGATGTGGAGCGCCGGGCGCGCCGCAATCCGGCGGTCTTCCTCGGCGGCGCGGTGGCCATCGGCCTCATCGCCGCGCGCTTCCTCAAGAGCAGCGGCAGCGGCGTGAGCTCGCGCCCGGCAGGCTTCGCGATGCCGAACACGGTGCGCAATGACTTCGAGACGCCGATCACGCCGCGGGGGAGCGATTACGACATCGGAGGGCTGCGATGAGCGCCTTTCCGGAGGATCGGTTCGCGAACCATGACGAGCGTTCCCTCGGCGCGCTCTTCTCGGAGCTGCTGACCGAGGCGCGCACGCTGGTGCGGCAGGAAGTGGATCTCGCCAAGACCGAGATGACGCAGAAGGCCACGGTGGCCGGCAAGAACGCCGGCAAGATCGCGGCCGGGGGCGTCGTCGCACTGGTCGGCAGCCTGCCACTCGTGGCGGCGCTGGTGATCGGGCTCGGCCATCTGATCGGCTACGGCTGGGCCGCGCTTCTCGTCGGCGCCGTGATCACCGGCATCGGAGCATTCATGGTGATGAACGGCATCAAGACGATGAAGGCCACACAGCTCGCGCCGGTCGAGACCAAGGCACAACTTCAGGAGACCAAGCAATGGCTACAAGACCAGAAGAAATGACGGACAGCACTACCGACACGCGCCGCATCCGCCATGACATCGACCGCACGCAGCGCGAGATGAGCCGCACGATCGACGAGATCGGCGTGCGCTTCTCGCCCGACTACATCATGCACCGCACGAAAGAATCAGCCAGGAGGGCAGGCGTGAATACATCCCGCAGTCTGATGGAGAAGGTGAAAGCGAATCCGATCCCGGCCGCGATGGTGGGCATCGGGCTGTATCTGATGATGCACAGCAGCGACGACGAGCGCAGTCACGAGATGTACTACGAGCTGGACGACATCCACGATCCGACGTCGCTCGGTGAGCCGCACGGTCACGGGCGGCTGCATGAAGGAATGGACGAGGCCCGCGAACGGATGAGCGGGGCGGTGGACTCGGCGAAGGAGCGGGTCGCATCGGTGCTCGATTCGGCGCGCGAGCACGTCTCGACTGCCGCGCGGCACGCGGGCGACAACACGCGCAGCCGCGCGTACCGCGCGCGCATGTCGTCGCGGAATCTTCTCGAGGACAGCCCGTTGATCGCCGGCGTGGCGGCCATCGCCCTCGGCGCGATCGTCGGCGCTCTCCTGCCGGAGACGGATCGGGAAGACCAGCTCTTCGGCGAGACGCGCGATGAGCTGCTGAGCCGCGGGAAGGACCTCGCGCGCGAAGGCATGGACAAGGCGAAGAATCTCGCCGGCTCGGCCGTCACCGCCGCGAAGGACGCGGCCACGACGGCGGTGAAGGACGAGGTGAAGTCGTCGAAGACCGACGTCGCCCAGGACTTCACGTCGAGCAGCGATCTGGATCTGCACGTTTGATGATGGTTGGCGGTTGGCGGTTGACGGTTGGCGGGAGAGACGATCCCGCGGCCCCATCACCGCCAACCGCCAACTGACAACCGCCAACTGACTTTTCTGCCCACGTACAATGCGGCGCATGAGCATGCGCCGCATTTTTTTTGGTCTGCTGCTGGTGACGCTGGGGCCGTTTGCGCGGGCGGACTTTCGCGAGTTTCGTGATCTGCCGGTCGATCCGGCCATCTCCACGAAGCTGCGCCACGCCGCGGAAGCGTCGCTGCAGCAGTTTCCGGCGCTGAAGGCGGAGGACCTGGCGCTGGTGCTGGTGGACTTCACGAACGCGAGCACGATCAGCCGCGGCGACTATCAGGGCGACGTGCCGTTTTATCCGGCCTCGGTGATCAAGCTGTTCTTCATGGCCGATACGTTTGCCACGAAGAAGGAGCATGTGCCGGACGTCGACCGGGCGCTGAAGGAGATGATCGCCGTCTCGGACAATGACGCCACGGCGTACATCCTGGACATCATCGCCGGGACGTCGCCGGGACCGAGCCTGGAAGGACGCTCGCTGCGCCGCTTCGTGGAGAAGCGCCGCAACGTCAACCGGCGTTTCCAGAAGCTCGGCTATACCGACAACGTCAGCGCGATGATGAAGCCGTGGAGCTTCGGGCCGTACGGGCGCGACCGCCAGACCCTCGGCGAGAACCGCGAGAATCGCAACAAGCTCAGCGCCAATGCCACCGCCTCGCTGCTCACCTGGATCGTCCGCCGCCGCGCCCCGGGTGCGGAGGCGATGCTGACCCTCCTGGCGCGGCCGCTGGAGCCGCTGCGCGAGGAAGAGAACCAGGTCAAGGAGTTCATCGGGGAAGTGCTCCCGGCCGGCGCGAAGCTCTGGTCGAAGGCCGGCTGGACGAGCGAAGTGCGCCACGACGCCGCGTATGTGGAGCTCCCGGGCGGGCGGAAGTTCGTGCTGGTGATCTTCACCCGCGGACCTGCGGGCGATGTGACGCTGGTGCCCGGCATTGCGAAGAACGTCCTCGCCCAATGGTAGCTGCGGCATTGCCCTACATTAAGTTCCGTCAGTTAGCTCCCAATAAATCGTAAAAGATCGTATACTTTCGCTCCCCCCAGCTTCAGCAAGGAGTCAGAGATGCGTCTATCTACAAAGCTAGCGGCCATGGCCGCGCTTGTTTTCGTGCCGCGCGTTTATGCGCTCGACCTCGTACCTCCCGTGTTGAATCTGCCGCCGTCGATCATTGCGGAAGCAACCGGTCCGCTGACTTCGGTGAACTTCACGGCCAGCGCCGTGGACGCGGTGGACGGCCCGGTGGCCGTCATCTGCGTGCCGCCGTCGAACGGGCTCTTCCCCCTCGGATCGACCCTGGTGGTCTGCACCGCCCTCGATCTCTCCGGCAACGTCGGCACCGGCACGTTCGTGGTCACGATGCGCGATACCACCGCACCGACCATCACCACGCCGCCGAACCTCACCACCGGCGCCAGCAGCGCGGCCGGCTCCACCTTCAACTATGTCGCCTCCGCGAACGACGCCGTGGACGGCGCCGTCCCGGTGGTCTGCATGCCGCCCTCCGGCAGCTTCTTCTCGTTCGGTACGACGGTCGTGAGCTGCACGGCTCGCGATGCCGCCGGCAACACCCGCACGCGCAACTTCAGCGTCACCATCACCGACACCTTCCCGCCGGTGCTCGACCTCCCGTCGAGCCTGGTCGTGGCCGCGACCTCCGCCGCCGGTGCGAACGTGACGTACACCGGCGTGAGCGCGATCGATGCGCTCGATGGCGTGGTGCCGGTGACCTGTACGCCCGCCTCCGGCAGCCTCTTCGCCATCGGCACCACGAACGTCGTCTGCAGCGCTCGCGATACCCGCGGCAATGAGACCAGTGGCGCTTTCACCGTGCAGGTCACGCCGTTCGACACCGTCGCTCCCGTGATCTCCGTCCCGCAGGCCATCAACACGCCGGCGACGGATGCGGGCGGCGCGGTGGTGACGTACCAGGCCACCGCCTCCGACAACGTGGACGGCAGCGTCCCGGTCGTCTGCACGGCCAGTTCCGGTAGCAAGTTCTCGATCGGTCCGACCACGGTCAAGTGCACCGCCAAGGATTCGCGCGGCAATACCTCCTCCGCGTCCTTCGTGGTCACGGTCGCGGACGTCACGCCGCCGACGGTCGTCACTGCCTCGGCCTCGCCGAACCTGATCTGGCCGCCGAACCACAAGTGGGTCCCGATCCGCCTGCAGGTCATCGCCACCGATCTGGCCGATCCGAACATCACCGCGTTCATCGTCGAGATCCGCAGCAGCGACGACATCAACGGCTCGGGCCACACCGTCGGGCCGGACGCTCGCATCACCGGTGCGCTCACCGGCGAAGTCCGCGCGGAGCGCAGCGGCTCGCTTGCCTCGCGGACGTACACGTTCGTCGTGGAAGTCTCCGACAGCCGCGGCAACGCCACCCGGCGCGAGATCACGGTCCGCGTCGCGCACGATAAGTAGCCATCCCTTACGGATCTGGCGGGGTCACCCCCGCCAGATCTCATCGGCCACGCAAAGCTCGCAAGTTTTACGCGAAGCGTTTGGACTGCGGTGGCCGGGCTTCATCAGCCACCGCTTTCGTACAGCCACAGCCGCTGCGCATGTCACCGAATGAACTGTCGCGTGGGGCCACGAGCAGCGCCTGTGGCTGTACAAAAGCTGTGGCTCGGGCCACAGCAGTCCAAACGCTGCGCGTAAACCTTGCGACCTTTTGGTCACCCCCGCCAGATCCACGGGTAGCGCTCGTCGGCCATGGGACGGAAGGCATCGGGTAAGTACGTCACGCGAAAGCGCCGGCCGGTCCAGAAGAGCGAGATGATGTCGTAGCGCAGCCGGGCCTCGGGATGGCGGGCGGCGTAGCGGTCGCCGAGGCGGATCAGCTGCTCGCGTTTGCGCCGGTCCACTGATTCGTAGCCCTCGCCCGCGGCGTCGCTCTGCCGCGTCTTGACCTCCACGATGGCGATGGTCTTGCCGCGCTGCACGACCATGTCGATCTCGCCGGCGCCGAGGCGGACGTTGCGCGCCAGGATGCGATAGCCGCGCAGCCGGTAGAACCACGCCGCGCGCCGTTCGCCCTTCGGCCCGAGCTCCCGCACCGGAATCCTCACGCGAACAAGGATCCCTCGGCTACCGCGTCCGTCCGCGTTTCTCTACTTACGGTGGAAGTGCCGCTCGATGTCGAGGTGCTTGATGTCCACGATGATCGGACGTCCGTGCGGACAGGCGAAGGGGTTCGACGAATCGAGCAGCTCCGCGACCAGACGCGCCATCTCGTCGCCGCCGAGCGGCCGGTGCACTTTGATCGCAGCCTGACAGGCCAGGGAGGCGGTGATCCGCTCGCGCACGTGGGTCACGTGTGACGACTTCTCCTCCAGCGAGGCGTCGATCAGCTTGCGCAGGAAGGCCTCCACGTCGTGGCGCACCAGCTCGGGCGGCACGGCGGAGATCGCGAAGGCATTGCCGGAGAAGCGCTCCATGTCGAAGCCGATCGCGTGCAGTTCCTCGAGATGCGATTCGAGCACGGCGCTCTCGCCGGCGCCGCTTTCGTAGACGATCGGCGTGAGCAGCCCCTGCGACACCGGCTGGCGCGCTTCGACGCGGGCGAGGTAGCGATCGTAG
>JAXDJK010000096.1:0-3604 GCA_034665665.1 Acidobacteriota bacterium | reverse complement strand
ACGCTCGGGATGACAGGCCGGTTAGCGCTTCAGAATGCGCCGGCCCGTCCGCGGAGGCGACTGCCAGCCCATGTCGATGAGCTGCTCCATGGTGATGTCCATGCCGTGCAGGAGGTCGGAGTTGACGTCGGGCTCCATCAGCAGGTTGGGTGAGGCCATGACGTCCCAGTGGTGAATGGACGAGCCCCCTTCGATCGTGCAGGGCGCGTAGAGGCGGACGTAGCCTTCCTCGGTGGCGCCGGCGCGGACGAGCGGGTCCACGCGGAGGCGGGCGTCGACCACGACGTTCGCCTCCAGTTGCGCCTTGAGGCCGTCGCCATCGATGGCGCTGATGCTGATGGTGGGGATGCGCACGTCGTTCTCGCCGACCAGCGCCATCGATGGCGGGATGCAGCTCTCGCGGGAGTTGTCGACGATCACCAGGCCCGCGGCGCCGGCGGCCTGGGCGTTGCGGGCTTTCTGCGAGAAGGTGCAGTTGCCGCGGTCGACCACGGCGATGCGGCCGTCGAGGGCGGCGGCGTTGGTAAAGGCGGAGCAGCCGTCGGTGGTCAGGGCGCCCGCTTCATCCGAGGGATCGACAGCCAGGGCCATCCGTCCGGCCAGTGAGGTCCGCGCGGGGGCGGGGCCGAAGTCGGCGGTGCCGATGTCGTAGTTCTTCGCGATCGGCGCCGGGTTCGTCACGGTGAGGGTGGTCAGCGGCTCGAGGTACCCGGTGGAGGCGCGGCGGACGGCCTCGCCATCCCACACCAGGTTCCCGGTGTTCACGGCCGAGAGCTCGCGCTGCGCCGTCGACATCTGGTCCCAGCGGAAGCCGGTGGAGACGTCGAGGACGTGCGTGTCGAAGACGGAAGGGCGGTTGTCCTTGAAGTCCGGTGCGGTGGTGGCGCCGGAGATCCCGAGGCCGTGCGCCAGCTCGTGCAGGACCACCACGTAGAGATCCATGTCGCTGCCGTGCTGGTTGTCGAGACCGTAGTACCAGTCCACGTCGCCGAGGCAGGTGGCGTTGTCCACCGAGGCATTGAACTGCACGAAGATGTCGGACTTGCCTTCGCGGAGATCGTGGCCGGCGAGCTTGTTGGCCAGCGCGATCGGGTACCAGACGTTGTCGCGCGGCGCGTTCGGAAACGTGTGCACGAACTCCTGCGGCGCGGCCTGGCCGAGCACGGCGTCCGTCTGCGTGCAGCCGGGGATGTTCGTGAAGGTGGCGGAGACGAGGATGTCGACGCTGGTGTCGACGGTGTTCGACCAGCGATAGGCGGCGGCCTGGAAGACGTTCATGCGCTGCTGCCCGAGGGTCGTGCCGGCGTTGCCGCCGACCGGCGCCACGGGCGTGGAATCGTTGAATCCGGTGCCCGGCTTGTCGGCGTTGATGATGATCATCTTGCCCGTGCCGGCCGTCGCGTTCGCGGCGGCGAGCATGGCCACGAGGAGGAGGGCGGCCCCGCGCATCGTCATTTCTCCTGCGCTTTCGACCCGTTGGCCGGCTTGCCTGCCGTCGCGAAGAAGAGCCGCGCCGACTTTTCGTTATCGACGCAGCCGATCACCGGACGTCCGTCGGCGCCGATGTGCGCGACCAGCACTTCCGGCGCTTCGAACTGCGTGACCGCCATGCCGGTGGCGTCCACCGTCACCTCGCTCGCACGGGCAAACAGCGTCGTGAGATGGAGCGGGACGCGTGGAGCGAGCTTCGCCTCATTGGGCTCCGCCGCGACGAGAGCCGTCGCGGCGAAGACCAGAGCTGTTGCGAGGAGAGTACGCATTCCGGGTCAGTGCTTGCCGCGCTTCAGGATCCGGCGTCCGCTGGGTGGCGGGGTCGTACCGAACGCGCTGGGGGAGAGCAGCTTGGCGGCGTCGAACACGTTCACCAGGCCGGCGCCGAATTTGTCGTCGGCACCGGTGGCGCCGAGGTCCTTCGCCGTGAAGGTGAGCGTGTTGATGATCGTGCTGGCCGTGAAGTTCGGCTGCAGCGACCAGAGCAGCGCCGCGGCGCCGGTCACATGCGGCGTGGCCATCGAGGTGCCGTTGTACGTGGCGTAATCGTCGGCTTCCGAGGAAACGGTGAGCGAGGTGGTCTGCGTGTCGGCCAGGAGCGCTTCCCCCGCCTCGAGCGAGATGCCGACGGTGAGCGGGTAGTTGTAGTTGGCGAACTCCGGCTCGTCGGTCGGCTTGAGCGTCCAGCTGATGGCGCTGTCGTCGTTGTTGTAGATCACGATGGCCGCGGCGCCCGCGTCCTTGGCGTTGCGGGCTTTCTCGCTGAAGCGGATGTCGCCCCGTTTGATGAGCGCGATCTTGCCGTTCACGGAGGCCGGGATGTCTTCCTTCCGGCCGATGCCGCACGAGACGAACGTGCCGGTCGTGGTGCCGCGCGGCGACCCGCCGAGAGCACCGCCGAGGTACTGCTGGCGGCCGGTCACGAAGGCCAGCTCGCCGGTGCCGATCGGTACGGTGGAGAGTACGCCCACGCCCGGGGCCGTCAGATCCACCTCCGGTCCCTGACAGGAAAAACTGGCCAGCCCTGAGGTGGAGTCGACTGCGCCGACCGTGAGGACACCGAGGTATGCGCCCGGGAAGTTGACAGGAGCAGCCGCGGTCTCGGTCGAATCATTGCCGGCTGCCGCGACGATGACGATCCCGGCGTCGACCCCGCGGGCGAAGGCCTCAGACTCGACGAGGCTGCCGCGCTTCGCGCCGAGGGAGAAGTTCATGACCCAGTTGCCGCCCACTTCCTTCTTCTTGGCAATCACCCAGTCGACCGATCGGATGACGTTCTCGGTCGTTCCGCTGCCCGACGAGTCCAGCACCTTGAGCGCCCACAGGCGGACCGCCGGCGCGATGCCGACTACGCCGATGTCGTTATTGGCCGCGGCAATCGTGCCGGAGACGTGCGTCCCGTGGCCGTTGTCGTCCAGCGGATTGTCGGTCTTGGTGATGAAGTTGTAGCCGCCCGCGTAGACGTTCTTCAGCTCGGGGTGGCGGTAGTCGATGCCGGTATCGACGACGACGACGTTGATGTTGGCGCCCAACGCGCCCACCCAGGTTTCGGGGGCATGAATGAGCGAGATGCCGTACGGGGTGGACTGGGCGCCGCGGGTCTGGCTCCTGACGGCCGCCGGTGCCATGCCGAGGGCGTGGCGCTCGAGAACCGGCTCGACGATGCGGACGCCGGGTGAGGCGGCCTGCGCGGTGGCCTCAGCTTCGGTGTGGTCGGCGGCGATGCCGTCGACGGACTCGAAGCGCACCACGGCGCGCGGCTGGACGTCGCTGCGCAGCTCGCGCATCGTCCCGGCCATGCTGCCGGCCATGGGCCGCTTGGTGGCGACGATGTATCGCTGCGTTTCCGCGGCGAAAGTGGACA
This sequence comes from Acidobacteriota bacterium, assembly GCA_034665665.1. GTDB lineage: Bacteria > Acidobacteriota > Thermoanaerobaculia > Gp7-AA8 > Gp7-AA8 > DASWOB01. The sequence continues at coordinate 249 of JAXDJK010000096.1, read as the reverse complement.
TGGCGAAGAGCAACGCTGCCAGTGCGACGATCGGACGTCTCATTACGGCCCCCGTGTTCAGACTTATTCGGACTTTGCTGGAGAAAGAATAACCCGGCTTCGCAAATTCCGGAGCGGCGAACGTTTTGCTACCGTACCACCCGGAGAATTTGAACGACATGACGGATTGGAAAACGAACCTGATCACCACCCCCGCCGGCATCGCCGACGTGCTGCGGGAGACGAAGAGCATCGCGGTGCTCGGGATCA
>JAXDJK010000095.1:0-2692 GCA_034665665.1 Acidobacteriota bacterium | reverse complement strand
AGGCGGTGACGGTGCTGGCGGCGGACTATGCCTCGACGGCGCAGGCGCTGCCCGCAATTCGTGCCGGGCTGGAGACGTTCTACAAAGACAACCACGCTGCCGTCTATGCGGCGAAGCGCCAGCAGATTGCCGGGGCAGCCGCGGAGCTGCAGCAGATCTTCAAGACCACGCGCTTCCCCGAGATGAACGTCGATTGGCGCACGCACGCCAATAACGTCGGCCACATGCGCACACAGGGCTGTTTCCGCTGCCACGACGACCAGCACGTCAGCCGCGAAGGGAAGCGCCTCAGTAAAGAGTGCAACGTCTGTCACACCGTTCTCGCGGCAAACGGCGCCACCGCGGCGTTCGAGCATCCCATCGATCTCGGTGATTTACGCGCTGTCAATTGTTCCGACTGCCATACCGGCGGCGGAATGTGATGAGGAGAAAGCCCATGAGATGGAAATCTGCAATGTTCGTCATCGCCGTCGCGCTGGCACCGATCGCCTTCGCCGCCGACGGAGCCACAACGTACAAGGCGAAGTGCGCGACCTGCCACGGCGCGGACGGTAATGGCCAGAGCGCGATGGGCAAGAAGATGAACCTGCGCGATCTCGGCTCGCCCGAAGTCCAGAAGCAGACGGACAAGGAGCTCCACGACTGGACCGCTAACGGCAAAGGGAAAATGCCGGCCTACAAAGACAAACTTTCTGCCGACGAGATCAAGGCACTCGTCACCCACATCCGGATGTTCGCGAAATAAAGGAGAATCATGAAAAAGACCCTCAGCATCCTCACCCTCAGCATTCTCATCGCCGCGCCGTCCGCATTCGCGGGCGGCGGCGGCTCCGACGGCCCCGCGGTCTACAAAGCGAAATGCGCCATGTGCCACGGCCCGGACGGCGCAGGCCAGACCACCATGGGCAAGAACCTGAAGGTGCGCGCCCTCGGCTCCGCCGAAGTCCAGAAGCAGACTGACGCCGAGCTCACGAAGTGGATCTCCGACGGCAAGGGAAAGATGCCGGCCTACAAGGCCAAGCTCACGCCGGTGGACATCCAGGCCGTCGTGGAGTTTATCCGGACCCTCAAGAAGTAGCGCAGGAGAGCGGCGGGCGCTCCGTCCGCCGCTCCTTCTCGATCGCGATCTGCTCGATTGCGATCTGCTCGATTGCGATCTGATTGCTGATGCCTACCACCCCGGCCACTTCGCGGATTGCGTTCGCCACGAGTTGCTTCTGGAACGCGTACGGGACGGTTCCTTCGAGTGTCACCCAGCCGTTGGCCACGAAGACACGCGGGCGCTCGGGCGGCATGCGGGCCAGGGCGTCGATCATCTCGCGCAGCACGCGCTCGAGTGTCGTGTCGGTGCGGTAGTCACCGATCGTCAGACGGACCTCAAGCACGTTCCGCACGCCGGCGACGTCCGGCACGTGCAACACGGCATCCTCGACGGCGCACTTGTCGGCGTACGTATGTACGACGCCTTGGAGAGTCACCAGGCGACCATCGGCGATCGCGAGATGGAGACGACCGAGATCGAGACCGGGCTGGCAGCGAAGCGTGTCGAGGATCCGGTGCTCGAGTGTCATGGGGTCAGCTCCTCGCGCACGCAGGTGCGACCTGGCGCGCATGCAGCGCGTCGGCGGCGAGGGCATTCACGGTAAGCACGGCACAGTTGCTGTGCTGGACTACGCCCTGTCGATCGCGATGCTCCCCGCTTACGCCGAGCGCGATCAGATCGACTCGTTCTCTGCGCGCTGCGTCGAGGAGATCGGTCTCCGAGGTCTCGACGAAGCGGGCGGTGTCGACGTCTGCCAGCAGGCCCGCGTATTCGATCGCAGCGCGTCCCTCGGCACTCGACCGGCTTCCGGCGATGACCTGCATCGGCGCCGTCTCCGGCGTCGCTTCGTGCACGGCGATCACCGGCACCGGTGCCACGCGCATGACCGCTTCTGTCACGGAGCCGAACAGCAGCCGGCGCAGGCCGGTCCGTCCGTGCGTTCCCATGACGACGAGATTCGCGCCCGACTCACGCACCAGATCGAGGATCGCCTCCACGGGGGTGCCGAACATGACGCGGACGTCGTACGGCAGGTCGGTGCTCATGTTCGTCTCCGCGAACGTTTGGAGCTGCTCGCGCGCGGCTTCGATCAGATCGTCCCGCGGGATGTCGAAGATTCCGGCCGCGCCGCTCGTGAAATCGACGGGCGGCACGAAGAGGCCGGCATAAATGACGAGGAGGTGGGCTTCGAAACGGGCGCCGAGGGCCGCGGCATAGCGCAGCGCGTGCGCTGCTGGAGCACTGAAGTCCGTGGGCACGAGAATGAGTTTCGGCGTCTGGGTTTGCATGGTCCACCTCCTCGTTCGATGTGCGGACCACGAGGCCCGCCGCAATCACGGTAGGCGCGGCTCAGGCAGCAAACTATGACGGCTGTCATCGATCCGTGTGACGGCGGCACGTGATCGCGTGATCGTTGTCACATGCCGCTGTGAGGCCGCACGCCGCGAGCTGCGTGCGGAGCGGTTAGCTTCATTCCATGCAGCGAATTGCCACGCGACGCCCCTTTTTGCGAAAGCCGCGTGCGCTATCGCTGGCGCTGCTGCTCGTGATTGTGGCCCTCGTTCTCCTGCACGTCATCCTGCTCTGGCAACGACTGAACGACCTCTCCATCGCCCGCCCCGAGGTAGCGATACGCTGGATCGCGGCCAT
>JAXDJK010000094.1:0-5008 GCA_034665665.1 Acidobacteriota bacterium | reverse complement strand
CTGTACAAGAGCGGCGGGAAAGCGCCGCACTCCAAACGCTTCGCGTAAGCGTTGCGACTTTTGGGTCGTGACGGCTACTCGATGCGCACCTCCACGCGTTGCCCGAGTTTCAGCGGCGCCTTCTCGTTGAAGGCGATCTTCACCAGCAGCACGCGAGTGTCGATCGGCTTGGACGGATCCTGGGGTTTCAACCGCCGGTTCACCACGGTATCGGGGATTTCTTCGATGGTGCCGCGCCACTGCGCGTCGAAGCCTTCGGCTTTGACGGTGGCTTTGCCGCCGAGGCGGATTCTGGCGGCGTCGTATTCATCGACCTCGGCTTCCACGCGGGTGCGGGTGAGGTCGGCGATGGCGACGATGGGGTCGCCGTTGGCGACGTTCTCGCCCGGGTGGGCGAAGCGGGTGATGACCACGCCGTCGATGGGTGAGATCACCACGGTCTTCTCCACCAGCGCAGCCAGGCGGTGCGCTTCAGCGACGGCGGAGCCGCGGCGGGCGCGGGCGGCGTCGAGGTCGCGCTCCGCTTTCTCCCACGACTGCTTCGAGCCGACGTCTTCGCGGAAGAGGTGCTCGGCGCGCGCGACTTCCGCCTGATACAGACGGATGTCCGCGTCTGCTTCGCCGACGCGTGAGTGCGCCACGGCCAGCGCGGCGCGCGTGTCCTCGGCTTCGATGCGGGCAATGACTTGGCCCTTGCGCACGGTCTGCTTTTCTTCCACGAGCAGACGCTCGATCGTGCCGGCGGCATCGCTGCCGACCGTCACTTCCGCGCCGGGGTAGGCCACCAGCCGGCCTTCCGCGGCAACGGACGCTTTGGTATCGCGCACCACCGGCTGCGCGACCGGCTTCTGCACGTGCACGCTGCGCGTGGCACGGACCTGCACGACCGTGGCGAGGAGGAGGAGAAGGGTGAGCGCGGGATAGAGAATCTTCTTCATGGTGTTGCTCCTTTAGGCCGCGAGGCGGCCGTCGTGGATCTTCACGACGCGGTCGGCGATGTCGCGCACTTTCGGGTCGTGCGTGACGATCACCAGCGCGCGGTTTTCTTTCTTGGCGAGGTCACGGAACATGCTGAGCACCTGCGCGCCGACGACCGAGTCGAGGTTCGCGGTCGGCTCGTCGGCGAGGAGGATCGGCGCGTTGCCGGCCAGCGCGCGGGCGATGGCCACGCGCTGCTTCTGGCCACCGGAGAGCTCGCGCGGCAGGAAGTGCTGGCGATCGCCGAGGCCGACCGCGTCGATCACCCGCTCGGCTTCGCGCCGCGCGTCGTTGCCCTTCACACCCTTCACGTTCAGCGCGTACTCCACGTTCTCCACCGCCGTGAGTGACGGAAAGAGATTGAACTGCTGGAAGACGAAGCCGAGGGAGCGCTTGCGGATGTTGGCGAGCTTGTTCGCGGTGACCGGCTGGCCGTCGATGACCACCGCACCGGAGCTCGGTGTGAGGATGCAGCCGAGGATCGAGAGGAAGGTGGTCTTGCCCGAGCCGGATGGACCTTCGAGCGACACGATCTCGCCCCGTTCGGCGTGAAAGTCGATGCCCTTGAGCACCGTGATGGTCTCGCGCCCTTCCTGGAAGTGTTTTTCGACAGACGTAGCCTGGAGGATGGACATTTTGTCTCCTTCGTTCGGTGGTGCTGGGGCAGGATTCAGGTGCGGAAGACGAGGGCTGGATCGATGGACGCGACCTTGCGGAACGAGATGATCGCGGCGGAGAGACAGAGCAGCACGGCGCCGGCGAGCACCGCGAAATACAACGGCATGGGGATGATCAGCTTGAGGTCGATCTTCGCCATGACCGGTCGCATGGCGAAAGCCTGCAGCGCACCGAGGCCGAAGCCGGCCAGCGCGGCGATCGTGGCTTGCTTGCCGAGGATCTTGTAGATCTCCCCGTTGCCGCCACCGATCGCCTTCACGGTGCCGAACTCGCGGATGTGCTCCATGGTCGAGGTGTAGAGCGTCTGCGCGACCACGACGATGCCGACCAGGGAGCCGAGAAAGACGGTGATGTACATGTTCAGCCCGAGGCCGGTCGACTCGATCCAGTAGGTGCGGGAGCGCTGGGCCCACTCGTCTTTCGTGTAGACGTCGTTGAACGGCAGGCGGCGCCGCAGCTCCGCGCGGACGGTCTCCCGATTCGTGCCCGGCGCGAGCTTCACCAGGATGTAGGTGGTGTTGCCGCGGAGGGTGTCCTGCGCGAGGCTCTGTGCCAGGCGCAGGTCCATGAAGGTGAGCGGCGTAGTGGTGAACGACTTCGCGTCCACCGTCTTGCCGATGATCTTCAGCCGGCGGCCGAGGATCTCGCGATACTCGCCGGGCTGGAACGCGCCCCAGCGCTTCTTCGCCGACTCGTCGAGGATGAAGTACGGGCCGCGGCGGAGGTCTTCGAGATTGCCGTCCGTCACGTTCCACGGAAAGTTCCAACGGCTGAAGTCCTCGAGCGCGTACACCTCGGTGCCCTCGACGGCGCCGGTCGGCAGGTTCACGTTCATGAACCAGACGATCAGGTTATCGGCCCGCGCCACGCCGGGGATGGAGCGCACCCGCTTCACGTACGTCTCCGGGAACGTGTGCGCGAAGTCGACGTTGGGCGTGTTGCGCGACGTCACCCAGAGATCGGCGTCGATCTGGTTGATCGTCAGCGAGGCATTGTCCATCAGCCCCAGGAACAGACCCACCTGGACGAACACCAGAGTCACGGCGAACGCGACGCCCGAAACGGTGATGAAGAAACGCAGCTTGTCGTGCAGCAGGCTCTTGGTCGCGAGATCGACGGCCATCGGTTACTCCTTCTTCCTCTCGATGCCGTCGATCAGCACCTCGATCATCAAATTGGTGCGGTCGGCCATCGGCTTCCAGTCGACCCACGCGTCGTTGCATTTGGCGATCTCGAGCGAGACCACGCCGTGGACGCCGGCCCAGATCACCTGGGAGACGACGTCGAGGTCGGTGAGGTGCTCGCGCAGCCGTCCCTCGGCCATGGCCTGGGCCAGGATGCTCTTCAGGAAGGCGTACGCGTCTTCCTCAGGATTGCCTCTGCTGAGCGCGCTGTCCTCGTGCGCCGGCTTGGGAGTCATGAACATCACCCGATAGTGGCTGGGATGCGTCAGGCCGAACTCGACATACGAGCGGCCCGTCGCGCGCAGCCGGTCCATCGGATCGGCAATGGCGGCCGCGGCGGCGAAGTTCTGGGCAAAGGCGCGGAAGTCGGAATCGCAGAGCTCGGCCAGCAGCGCTTCCTTGTCCTTGAAATGAAAGTAGATCGCGGTGGGGGAGTACTCGATCCGGTCCGCGATCCGGCGCATGGTGACCGAGTCCACGCCCTCGCTGGCGAACAGCTCACGAGCGGCGTCGAGGATCTTCGTCCTGATCTCTTCGCGCTCCCGGTCTCGACGTTCTCTCGGTCCCAAACGATCCTCCGTTACTTAACAGCGTTAAGTTAGGTTCGGACGTTCGGGAAGTCAAGTCCCTTGGGAGAACTTGATGAGAAGTCACATGACCGGCGCCGGGACTTAGTCGGAGAGCTGCTTCATCAGGTCGTTGACCTGATCGTAGACGCTTCGTACGGATTCGCCGACCGCGACCGTGGTTTCGGTCAGGTAGCGCTCGTCCGTCTTGAGCATGTCGAGGATCTCATCGGTGGCGAAAAGGATGTCCGCCAGCTTATCGAGAACCCGCTCCGAGACCGGGAGGTGGACAGCGGTGATAGGGTCGAAATCGAGAGCCTTGTAATTCACTCTGCCTAGGAGTGATTGACGTCCCTATATCCCTACCCTGTTTCTACGGGTAGAAGACTGTAACGATTTGGTTACGGGGTTCGCCTCGCGGGATAAACTGAAGTCAGGAGACAAGTTGATGATCCGATTCCGAACGTTGTTGATCCTGCTGCCGGTCGCGGCCGTGAGCGTGCTCGGCCAGAAGGCGGCCACTCCACCCGGCGTCGAAAAGGCGTTCCAGGCGTTCTCGCCGGACGCCATCCGCGCCCACATCCGCTATCTGTCGAGTGATCTGCTCGAAGGCCGCGGTCCCGGTACGCGGGGCGGCGCGCTGGCGGCGTCGTACATCGCCGCGCAGTTCGAGGCGGCAGGCCTGGCGCCAGCCGGCGAGGACGGGACGTACTTTCAGAAGGTTTCGCTCCTCGGCGTCGAGCTGGATGAGCCGAAGACGTCGCTGTCGTTCACGAAGAACGGCGCGGCGGTGATCGGTCCGCTGAAGTTCCGCGAGGAGTACGCGGGCGGCGACCAGACCCAGGGCGAAGCGAGCACGCTGGATTCCGAGATCATCTTCGTCGGGCATGGTGTGGTCGCTCCGGAAGCGAAGTGGGACGATTACAAAGGCCTGGACACGCGTGGCAAGACGCTGGTGATGCTGGTGGACGATCCGCCGGCCAGCGAGCAGGAGCCGAATCTCTTCGGCGGCCGCGCGCGCACGTACTACGGGCGGTGGGTCTACAAATTCGAGATGGGCACGGCCAAGAACGCGCAGGCGGTGATCCTGATCCACACGGACAAGGCGGCCGGCTACGGCTGGAACGTGGTCCGGAACTCGTGGGGCGGCGAGAACTCGTACGTGAAGCGGGCAGCCGGCGCGCACGCCCTCAGCCTGGCGGCGTGGGTGACGGAGAAGGTGGCGCGCGATCTCTTCCGCGCGGCCGGGCAGGACCTGGATGCGCTGACGAAGGCGGCGGCGTCGCGAGACTTCCAGCCGGTGCCGCTCGGGCTGCGCCTACAGGGCACGGTCGGCAGCAAGATGCGGCCGGTGGAAACGCAGAATGTGGTGGCGAAGATCGAAGGGTCGGATCCGAAGCTGAAGGAGCAGGCGGTGCTCTACAGCGCGCACCACGATCACCTCGGCATCGGTACTCCCGACCCGAAGAAGCCGTCGGACACGATCTACAACGGTGCCATCGACAATGCCAGCGGCGTGGCCACGATCCTCGAGATCGCCCGCGTCTGGAAGCAGGCCACGCCGAAGCCGAAGCGGAGCATCCTCTTTGCAGCGGTGGCGGC
>JAXDJK010000093.1:0-3741 GCA_034665665.1 Acidobacteriota bacterium | reverse complement strand
ATATAGATCGGCGTACCCATGGTCACGCCGGCTGACGTGACCATGAAGCGGCCCGCACGCGGGGCGTTGCGGTCGTCCGCGGAGAGGATGGCCGTAGTCTGCAGGTCTTCCAGCGCGTACCACTGATCGAGCAGCGCTTCGTTCACGTGAAGCTGCGCGGCCACGTGAAGCTGCGCGGCATCGGGGATGGCCGGCGCGCTGTTGCGGCGCCGCCCCGTCTGCGCGGTCAGCCAGCGGGCCAGCCCGAAATCCAGCACCTTCACCTCGCCGGTCTCCGTCAGCATGACGTTCTCCGGCTTGAGGTCGCGATGGATGATGTCGACGCGATGCGCGGCCACCAGCACCTCGGCCACGGCCGTGGCGATCCGCAGTTTCTCGGTGTAGGACAGGCCGCTGGTGAGCGCATCGTGCAGGGTCTGACCCTCGATGTACTCGAGGACCAGCACGTCGACCTCGCCGCTCTCGATGTAATCGAAGATGCGGCAGATGTTCGGATGATCGAGCTTGGAGAGAGCGCGCGCCTCACGCAGCAGGCGCTCGCGCGACTCGCCGTTCAGGCGCTGGTCGGCATGCAGCGCCTTGAGCGCAACTTTCCGCTGCAGCTTCTCATCGAAGCCGGAGTAAATCTCGCCCATGCCGCCGGCGCCTACGACGTCGACGACGCGAATATGGCCGAAACGACGCCCGATGAGCTCCATGGCGGTGCGCTCCAGAACTGCCCGAATTTTAAGTTGACTCCTGAAATTGTCGCACAGGAAACGGGCGGTGGAACCGCCGTCTGCAGGAGAGCTCGCCTCAGGAACGCGACCGCGCGTCAGACGTACGCGCTGAGAAAGCGCGCGCTGACTTCGGTGGCCAGAGTCAGGGCGAAGGGGGTGTGGATGAGCGGGTGGATGGCGTTGTAGGTATGGCTGGCGTTGTCGATCACGAAGATCGACGGGTCCTGCCCGCGCTCGAAGATGGCGCGGGCTTCGGCCACAGGGACGCTCTCGTCCCGCGCGCCGTGCACGACCAGCAGCGGTGCGTCGAGTCTGGCCGTGGCGGCGAGGACGTCCAGACGCTCGCGGTTGGCGTCGTAGTCATCGAGGATGCGCGGGGACATGCGCATGATCTGCCGCGTCCGCAGGTTCGCTTCTTCCCGGAAGCCCGCGGCACGCCAGGCGCGCACGGCCGCCTCGTCCCAGCGATCGACGTGCGAGATGGCGCTCCAGGTGATGACGCCGTGCAGCCGCGGCACCGACGCGGCGCCGAGGAGGGCCACGCCGCCGCCGCGCGAATGGCCGAGCAGGAACGTGGGCAGGTTCGGCAGCTTCTTCTGCGCGTAGGCGACCGCCGTGGACAGATCAGCCAGCTGGATTGAGTACGTGTCGTCCTCGAAGAGATCGAGGCGGTCGAACGACTCCGGATTCTCACCGATGCCGGAGCGCGACATGTTGAAGCGGCAGACCGCCAGCCGGTGGCGGCAGAGATGCTCCGCGAGGAAGGGAAAGAAGCCCCAGTCCTTGAAGCCCTTGAACCCATGAATCAGCACCACCAGGCCGCGCACGCGGCCATCGGGCACGTGCAGATTGCCGCGGATCGGGAGCCCTTCGTCGCTGCGGATCTCGAATGTTGCGTCAGACATTGAAGCGGAAAAGAATCACGTCTCCGTCCTGAACCTCGTATTCCTTGCCTTCACTGCGCATCTTCCCTGCGGCTTTCGCGCCCTGTTCGCCGCGGAGCGCGATGTAATCGTCATATCCGATGGTCTCGGCCCGGATGAAACCGCGCTCGAAGTCGCTGTGGATCTTGCCGGCTGCCTGCGGCGCCTTCGAGCCGCGATGGATCGTCCAGGCCCGCGCTTCCTTCGGACCGGCGGTGAAGAAGGTCTCGAGGTCGAGCAGCTTGTACGCGGCCCGGACGAGCACGTTCAGCCCCGGCTCTTCCAGCCCCATCTCGTGGAGGAAGCTGTCGCGGTCGTCCGAGGGCAGGTCGGAGATCTGCGCCTCCAGCTCGCCGCAGATCACCACCACGTCCCCGCCCTTGGCCGCCGCCACGCCCCGCACTTTCTGCAGGAGCGGCGTCTCCTTGCCGAGATCGCCTTCGCCGACGTTGGCGACATAGAGCACCGGCTTCATGGTGATCAGGCTCAGCTCGCGCAGCGACTCCTCTTCCTGCTCCGACAGCCCGGCCGCACGAAGAGGGACGCCCTTATCCAGCGCGGCGATGGCTTTCGTCAGCGCCTCCGCCTGAATGACGTACTCCTTCTGGCCGACGCGCGCCAGACGGCCGACGCGGTCGTAGCGCTTGGTCACGGCCTCGAGGTCGGCCAGGAGCAGCTCGGTCTCGATCACCTCGATGTCGCGCTCAGGATCGACGCTTCCCTCCACGTGCACGACGTTCGAATCCTCGAAGCAGCGGACCACGTGCAGGATGGCGTCGGTCTCGCGGATGTTGGCCAGGAACTGGTTGCCGAGCCCCTCGCCCTTGCTCGCGCCGCGCACGATGCCGGCGATGTCCACGACCTTCAGGTCGGTGAAAACGATCTGCTTGCTCGCGGCCAGGGCGGCGATCTTCTGAAGCCGCGCATCGACCACCGGCACGATGCCGACGTTCGGCTCGATGGTGCAGAACGGATAATTGGCGCTCTGCGCCCCTGCTGCCGTCAAGGCATTGAAGACCGTCGACTTACCGACGTTCGGAAGACCGACGATACCTACGCTCAAACCCATGCTGGTGCACTCCTCGTAACTTGCGCCCGCCTCAACGGAACAGCGGGAGTGCGGATTCCAGCGCGCGCCTGGCGCCCTCGACCGCCCCGATGAGCCCGACCTGCTCGTTCACGATCAGGTCCACCGGGATGGTCTCCACGAGGTCACGAAAGCGCCCCTTGCGCAGAAACGCTTCCACGAAGCGGCCGTCTGTGAACCGGCGCCGGTTCTTCGCGGCGATGCCGCCTGCCAGGAAGACGCCGCCACGGGCCAGCACCCGCAGGGCCATGTTGCCCGCCTCGGCACCGTAGGCGTCCACGAACATGCCGAACGTCTGCTCCGCGCGGGCGTCGCCTCCGTCCGCCAGCCTGGCGATCTCCGCCGGCGTGAGCTCCTCGCCGCCGAGAAAGGTAAAGATGTTGACGAGTCCCATCCCCGACAGCACCCGCTCCCAGCTCACGTGGCCGCCGAGCTTCTGTTGCAGGTGCACGAAGAGGCGGCTCTGCTCGTCGTCCTGCGGCGCAAAGTCGGCGTGGCCGCCTTCCGTCGGCAGCACGAAATGCTCGCCGCGGTGAAAGGCCACCAGCGCCTCGCCCAGGCCGGTACCGGCACCGAGCACCGCCATCGGTGCCGTGCGGTCCCGCGTGCCGGCGTGCAGCGACAGCAGATCGTCGTCGCGCAGCAGCGGCACGCCAAGAGCCACCGCGTAGAAATCGTTGATCAGCGAGACCCGGGCGATATCGAACCCGCTGGCCAGATCGGCCTCCACGATCCGCCACCCGACGTTCGTGACCTCCGCTTCCCCGCCGTACACCGGCCCCGCCACGGCGAAGCAGGCCGCATCGACCGGTCCGTTCACCTGCTGCACGAAGTCCCGGAGCAGCGCCTCGAAGCTCTTGTAATCGCCGCTGCGATACCGCGCTTCCGCCGACGTCGCGCCGGAAGGCTCGACACAGCGGAGCAGCGTCTTGGTCCCTCCAACATCACCAGCCAGCAATCGCATGGCCCCGTAGTGTACCGAACCGCCAACCGTCAACCGCCAACCGCCAAC
>JAXDJK010000092.1:0-4158 GCA_034665665.1 Acidobacteriota bacterium | reverse complement strand
GTAGACGGCTAGTGCGAGCGTCACGGGCTCACGCGTCTGAAGGAAGACCACAACGAACGGCAGCGGTAGCAGGAGGAGAGCGGTCGCTCCGACGGCCGCCCAGGCGGCACCTTTGGAAGCGACAAGCCCGTAGATTTCTTCGACGTGCTGGACGGGCGCGAGGGGATCCAGCTGGGTGAACGAGATCGCTGCGGCGGCGAGCAGGATCGTGATTCCAATGGCCTTTTGCGGCCGCGACGTTTGTATGTCGAACGCAACGATGACACTGCACGCGGCGGCGAAGCTGGTTGTCTGGGCGGCATCGGGCTGCAGGGCCAGGATGATCGTGGTGAGTGCCGCGATAGCGAACGCACTGGCTGCACGGCTTGGGGCGATGGCCGTGATGCACGCAATGATCAATGGCGCCACGATGGCCGACGGTTGCAGGTGGAACCCGCCCAGGCTCACCCATCGGTGCACGCCCAGCATTCCGTTGGACACGAATGCCAAAAGGATCGTGGCGATCGCGGCGAGGGCGATCGTCACCTGAGTCCGCAGTCGCGTCGAACGTGGCATGCGGCCTACGAAGAGCAGGAGGAGCAGGCCCGCCGCCGTGGCAGCGATGTTGGTCAGCCACGTCGTGGTCGGGATCCCGATTTGCCGCATCGCACGAGCTCCCACCGCCAATGCCGGAAGCGGAGCGCAACGTAGGAACCAGCGGGGCATTCCGCGCGCCTAGTCCACTCCCCCGTTGAACGATGGCGGGTCGCTGGCGGGGAACGACTCGGCGATGGCCTGGTCGACGCGGTCGTCGTCGTCCATCGGCGGCTCCGGCGAGATGAGCGGATCGATGCGGCCTCCGCGCTCTTCCTGCCAGTCTTTGCGTGGTGTTCCGTCCATGGCGTGCTCCTCTCGGACACCATAGTACGCGCGCACGGGCCCGGCCCTTGCTGACTCCGCCAAGCGTGAATCGCCTGCGTACCGCCGATTACCTCCGCTTCGCCGTCGTCTTCTTCGGCGTGCTGGTCGTGCTGCGCTTCCTCTGGCTGACGAAGTCGATCGTGCTGATGGCCATTCTGGCCACGCTCTTCGGCGTGACGCTCAGCCGCGGGGTGGATCTGCTCGAGCGCCTGCACATCCGCCGTGCCTTCGGGACGCTGATCATCCTGCTGGTGGTCCTCGGCACCGTGGTGGCCATCGGCTTCGCCATCGCGCCCTCGCTCAGCGAGCAGATGGACGAGTTGAAGACGAAGATGCCGAGCGCCGTGGAGCAGCTCGAAAAGAAGCTGCGCCGCACACCGATCGCCAACGCGGCGCTGGACGCGGTGCCGCCGGTGCCGGCGGCGAAGCCGGCGGTGGGCAAGCAGGCGCCTTCGGCGCTGTCGGGGCACATGCAGAGCTTCGGGAAGATGCTCTTTCCCTTTGTCTCGAACTCGATCGAAGCGATCGCCGGCCTGGTGATCGTGCTCTTCCTGGCGGCCTACTTTGCCATCGACCCGGGGCTCTACCGCCGCGGCATCGTGGCCCTGGTGCCGCCGAAGCGGCGCGGGCGCGCCAGCGAGTTGTTCGACCACTTGAGCGCGCTCCTGCGCCAATGGTTCCTGGCGCGGGTCATGGCCATGGTGGCCGTGGGGGTCATCACCGGCGTGGCGCTGGCGCTGCTGAAGATCCCGGCCGCGGGCGCGCTCGGCCTCATCGCCGGGCTACTCGAGTTCGTCCCCTTCGTCGGACCGATCGCCAGCGCCGTCCCGGCCATCGCCATGGCCCTGATCGTCTCCCCCACCAAGGCCATCTACGTGATCATCCTCTTCACTGTCATCCAGCAGCTCGAAGGCAATCTGATCACGCCGATGCTGATGAAGAACCGCCTGGACGTCCCCCCCGCCGTGACCATCCTGGCCGTAGCCGCCCTCGGCGTGGTCTTCGGCGTCCTGGGCATGCTGGTGGCCGAGCCGCTCAGCGCGGTGGTCATCCTGGCGGTGCGGGAGCTGTACGTGGATCGGATGGAGGAAGCGCAGGTGTCCTGACATTCTCCGTCCCCCTCTGTGCCTCTGTGTCTCTGTGGTTAGTCCCCCCGTGCTTTGAAGCGTGGAGAAGCACGGGGGACTAACCACAGAGACACAGAGGCACAGAGGGGGACGGAGACAACAAATCTGCTACATCTGCTCGTTGAACACGAACATGGCGAAATCGCGGAGCTTGTGGAGGGCGGGGCGGTTCTTCCAGGCTTCGAAGTGCACCTCTTTGGCGTGCGCGAGGTCTTTTTCGAAGATCGCTTCGAGTTGCTCGGCGATGGATTCGTTGTAGACCACGAACGAGATCTCGTCGTTCACCTCGAAGGAGCGGTCGTCGAAGTTCGTTGAGCCGATCGCGGCCCAGCAGCCGTCCACGGTGATCACTTTCTGGTGGAGGAGGGTGCGCTGGTAGTCGAAGATCTGTACACCACCCTTCAGGAGCGTTCCGTAATGGTGGTGGCTGGCGTGCTGCACCATCGGAGCGTCGCTGGCCGTATCCGCGGGGATCATGATCCGCACCTTCACGCCGCGTTTGGCGGCATCGAGCAGGGCCTTGCGCGCGTCGGGATCGGGGAGAAAGTAGGGGTTCTGGATGGTGATGCTCTTCTTCGCGGCGCGGATGACCAGGTAATGCAGCAGCTTGACGGCTGAGGGGCTGCCCGCGGGAGAGATCCAGACCCCGTGCGCGTCCATCTCGCCGGCGCGCTCCGGCTCCGGGAAGTACTCCTCGCCGCCGAGCACCTGGCCGGTCTCCTCGATCCAGTTCTCGGCGAACGCGGACTGCAGTTGCGCCACCACCGGACCTTTAACGCGTGCGCTGATGTCGCGGAAGTGCTGCTTGTCCTCGGCGTCACCGAGCCACGTATCCACCAGGCAATGCCCGCCCACGTAGCCGATCCGGCCGTCGATCACGACGATCTTCCGGTGATCGCGATTGTTCAGCAGTCCGAGGTTGCTGATGCGGATGGGGTGGTACTTGCGCACGTCCACGCCGGCTTTGCGCATGCGCTTGAGGTCCGTGCGGCCGAAGTGCTTCCCGCCGGTGCCGTCCAGCATCATCCGCACCTTCACGCCTTGCGAGGACTTCTTGCACATCATGTCGGCGATCCGGCGGGTGACCTCGCCACGCTTGGTGAGGAAGGTCTCGAAACTGATGGTCTTCTGCGCCGCTTCCAGGTCGCGGAACAGCCACTCGAAGAACTCGCCGTTCTGGACGAGCTCTACATGATTGCCGCGGACCAGCGTGCCCTGGGTCAGCCCGACGATCGACGGAATGAGCCCGTGCAGATCGTCCTCGGTATCGAGCTTGAGCCGCGGCTGCCGGCGGCGCTTCACGCTCCAGAACATCAGCGCCAGCACCAGGAAGCCGAGGGCCAGCGCCGCCAGGAACCACACCGGGACGGTCACGTTCACCCCGCGGATTCCCCGCGGAGCTTCAGCTCGACCACGATGGCCCAGTGATCGGACGGCCCGCGCCGGATCACCTCCGACCCGACGAACTCCCAGCGCGGGTCGCAGAAGATGTAGTCCAGCCGCTGCCGGGTCATCGGGAAGGTGGCTTCTTTCGCATCGCCACACACGCGCAGGTGGCCGTGCGAGAGCAGGATGCGGATCTCGTCCGCGGCCGGCGGCACGTTGAAATCGCCCACCAGCACGTGTGGATCCGGCCCGCGCGCGGTGATGTCCCCCAGCTCCGCGATCTGTTGCATGCGCGCCACGCGCAGCAGCCGTCCCCAGGCCGCGAGGTGCGTCACGAAGAACGTCATCGCCCCAGCCTCGAGCTGGATGTCGGCCTGCAGCACCGACCGCGGCTCGCCCGAGCCCGGCAACGGCCAGGTATACGAGCTGCGGATCTCGCCGCGCGTGAGGATGGCGTTGCCGTAGTCGCCCCCGCTGTCCATGGCGCAGCTCCGGCCGAACACGTGGTTCAGCCCCGTCATCGCCGCCAGCACCTCGCTCTGATGAGCAGGGCCCGCCCGCGTGCGGTGATGCACTTCCTGCAGACCCACGACATCCGGCCCCACCGAGGCAATCACCTCCGCAATCTTCGGCAGATGATCGGCCCTCCGCGCCGCCGCGTGTCCCTGGATGTTGTACGACATGATTTTGATGCTCATCCGGGCTGAGCCGAAGGAAGCGAGATTGGGGCCAAGGGAGCAGTAGG
>JAXDJK010000091.1:0-7511 GCA_034665665.1 Acidobacteriota bacterium | reverse complement strand
CCGCCCAAACCGTACCACGGGACCGCGCGACGACGAAGCAGGTCTACCGGCGGTAGATGCGTGCTCCGCACACGGCTATTCAGCACCATATCGGGCAGATCCCTGCGGATCCAGGGCGACTACATGTAGGGTTTCGTGATTCCAAACTGGAGCGCACCGGTAAGCGACGCGCCGACGGGTAAGGCCGCGAACAGCCCGGCCGTAACAAGCGGCCAGCGACTCGAAGTCTGGCCAGCGACGCGAGCAAGCCAACGATTGACGACCAGAATGCAAATCGCCGCCGGCAGAGCCACCGCGGCGCAAATCACAACGCGCTCTGCCGCGATGGTCCACCAGTCGGCAGGTTGCATCGCTGCAACTACCGTATCGTCGAGAAACCAAATCGAGAGAAGCCACGCCATCAGCGTGCCGTAGCAAAGAGCGGCGGTTTCGACGATGAGTACGCAAGCAACGAAAAGCCGAACCGTCGTGGTCATCGCGGAATATTACGACGCCTGCATCTTGCCTCGGGGGCTTCAGGGAAGCCCCTCGTTTCCCAAGGCTAAGCCTGGCCAGAGAGGCTAAACGCCTGACAGCGGAAGCGGGACCGTGGGCACCAGTCCCGGCTGGCGCTCCCTAGTGTCGCGTCACGACACTACTCACCGTTGATCTCGCTCAGCCACCGCGGAGAAGTAGCGGGGCGCTGCCAGGGCGGTCAGTGCGAGCTGCGCGCCGCCATCCTCTGCGACGCTGGGATGAACGTCTCTATCTCCGACTATCAGCTCTGCGTCTACCCCACCCTCTGGCCGCTGGCCCGCCGTCGATCTCCGATTGGAAGAACGTCGTCTTCCCGCATCCAACAGCTGTCACGTCATGGACCAGTGCGGCGGCTTCTTCCAATCAGTGACGAAGATCCGCAGCACGCGCATCGGCGCGTTGACGGCGTAGGCCATCGGAGAGTGTCGTTTCAGCACCCTGCGTCGAACGTCAGGACACCGTTGTTTCAGCACCGGCGTCCCGAGCGCGCGCGGACGAGACGTCCACGGGCCCTGCCGGCGGGACGCCTGCGCTCCCGACGCTCCGCGTCCGTCAACCGCTCGTACTTGGCAGGCTCGTTTGGACTGCCGGCGACCTCAGGCGCCGCTTTGTCGCGGCGCAAGGACGACGGTGCTACACCGCGGCCGCGCGGTCGACTTCTCGCCGCGCGCGTGCGTCACATCGCCGCCGGACCTATCTTTGACGAGCATGGGTCACCGCCTGTTCGCCGTCATCCGCTCCATCGTGGTCGCGGCCCTCTTCGTCTCGCTCTGGACCTGGTTCGTCCCGCGCTGGATCGCCGCCGCGAAGGGCGTCCCGCTTCACGTCGTCACCGGCTGGCCGATCGCCCTCATGGCAACCGGCGGCGTGATCTGCATCGGCTGCTTCCTCGCTTTCGGGTGGCGCGGCCGCGGGACGCCGTTTCCCCTCGATCCGCCGCGCGAGTTCGTCGCGGTCGGCTTCTATCGCTGGGTGCGCAACCCGACGTACCTCGGCATGGCCCTGTTGATGATCGGCGAAGCGCTGCTCCTCCCGGCGATCACCATCGAGCTCCTGATCGTCACCGCCATCCTCGCCGCACTGGTGACAGTCCTGGTGATCTTCTATGAGGAGCCGCACCTGCACGAGGTCTTCGGCGCGGAGTACGACCAATACCGCCATCACGTCCATCGCTGGATGCCGCGGCTCACGCCATACGCGCCGAAGTAGACCATCACGTGCCGGACTACGCGAAGCGTTTGGAGTGCGGCGCTTTCCCGCCGCTCTTGTACAGCCACAGGCGCTGCTGGTGGCGTCGAACGTACGCTCGCCTGAAGCGACGAGCGCTGCTCGTGGCTATACAAAAGCGGCGGGAAAGCGCCGCACTCCAAACGCTTCGCGTGGTCCATCACGCGGAGCGTTGGCTTGCCGCGGGTGCAGGGGGCCGGAGGCCGCCGCCGATCCAGGCCACAATCGGGAGTCCTACGAAGACGGCGTGGCCGATGAGCTGGATCCACCAGCGGGGCGTGATGGTGGGCGGGCGGTGCACGAGGGCGGGAATGACCAGCAGCGACATGACCAGCCAGATCAACGGCCCATAGACCGCCGCCACCGTGAGGATGCCGCCGCGGGAGCCGATGATGCGGCGGAGCCAGGGGAACGCCAGGACGGCCATGAGGAAGACGGCGGACCAGGCGAAGGCCACGCCGAAGTGCATGAGCACACCGGTCAGCACGGTGCGTGTGCCCCCCTCGAGCGCGCTCTTGCCGAGGAGCACCGAGGCGACGCCCTGCCAGAGACGCGTCACGGTCGAGCCATAGAAGAAGACGCTCAGGACGACCGCGAAGAGGCCGTCGGTGACGCCGGTGGTCAAGCCGGCCAGCAGAAGGCGGTACAGCGGACGGATCATTGGCGCCTATGTTACGGCACGCCGTCCGGAGGACGCCGCGGAGCGGCGGAAGAGTGATGATCAGGGGTCATCCGTGTTCCACGGGCTGACGCCCGAGGCTACATTTTTTTGCCGCTCCGCGGCGGAAGGCAGCGCGAGCCGGAATGGAGCGGCCGTCTCGGCCGCGGACCCGGAGCGCAGGCGTCCCGCCTGCAGGCGCGTGGCCGTCTCGGCCGCGCGGAGCTCGGGAGGACGGGTGACGAAGCCGACTGTCTTCTAAGCGCGGGACATGTGTCGAAGCCGGCGGCGTCCCGAGCGCGCGCCGGCGAGACGCCTGCGCTCCTTCGGTACGCGCCGCGCGTGGCACAACAAAAGCGGCCTTCGCCATCGATTTCATCCTGGTAAACCAGGCCCGAAGCCTGGTTTACCAGGTTACCCAGCCTGGTTTTTCAGGTCCGAAGCCTGGTTTACCAGGTCACCCAGCCTGGTTTTTCAGGTCCGAAGCCTGGTTTACCAGGTCACGAGCCTGGTTTTTCAGGCCCGAAGCCTGGTTTTCCAGGTCACCCAGCCTGGTTTTTCAGGCCCGAAGCCTGGTTTTTCAGGTTCCCAGCCTGGTTTACCAGGCTGGGCGCCTGGTTTGCCAGCTGCTCCATATGGACTACCAGTAGTCGTGCGGACATAAATCGCCGGCGAACTCTCCAAAAACACTCAAAATGCCAGGACTGTCCACGGGATGCGCCGGTGTAGCGCGGCGCGGCGGACTGGTGACGACGCGATCAGGCAGAAGGCCAGCACGCAGAGGGCGAAGGCGGGGACGAGCAGCGGCGTGGCGACGAAGAGCTGGACGACGACGGCGGCGGCACAGGCCAACGCCAGGAGGCGGGCGGCGGCGGGATGACCGCGATCGAGGAGGAGAAGAGGGGCGGCGCCGATGAAGGGCAGGGCCAGGGTGAATTCGGCGGCGGGCGTGGAGAAGAGGGCGACCGCGCAGGCCAGGCCGAAGACGACGGTGAGCTCGAGGGCGCTGCCACCGCGCACGAGGCGGCGGGCGGCGAAGAGGATGGCAATCGCGCAGGCCAGGGCCAGGGCGGCGGTCCAGCGGGTGGCCAGGCCGGAGAGGCCGTCGCGGGCGAAGGTGGTCAGGAGCTGGTAATTGCGCTGCCAGCCGAGGACGATCGAGGGGATCACGAAGAGCCAGAGCGCGAGGCCGGTCAGGAAGGACGCGGCGAGCATGGCCCCGCGTCTCCGGTCGCGGGCCAGGAACATGAGCACGACCGCGAGGCCCGCGATGGCGGGGGTGAGGTGGATGGCGGCGGGGATGGCCAGGACGATGCCGGCCGCCCACCATTCGGCGGGGTCGTGGCCGCAGAGGGCGAAGGCGAAGCCGAGGAGCATCGTGTAGAGCACCAGCACAGTCACCTGCGCGCCTTGCATGGCGGTGACGAGGGGGATGCCGATGGCGACGACGGTGGTGAGCACGAGCCAGCCCGGCGCGGGGCCGCTCCGTATCGAACGATAGATGCGCCGCCACTCCACGTACACGCCGTAGAGCATGGCCACGTTGGCGGCCTGCCAGAGCAGCAGGGCCCGATCGGATGGCAGGCGGGTGAGCGGCGAGAGCACGAGCCCGAGCAGCGGCGGGTAGAGCGTGAGCGCGCGGGCGGGCGACGGCAGCTCCCACGCCATGAGCGCGAGACCGGCCACGGCGAGCGCGAAGAGGGCCGCGCGGACGCGGCCGTTCGGCAGAAACGGATCGGTCGCCGTCACCCGCTCAGTCTACCCGGTCAGATGGCCGGGTCGTCGGGCAGATCCCCGGCCGGATCGTCGGTGGATGCCGGCGTTACTTCGGCCGTCGCTTCGGGAGCCGCCGCTTCGGCAGGCTGGCGGGCTTCCTTGCCCCGCTGCCTTGCAGCGGCGAAGGCCGATTCAATCTCGGCCCAGGCTCGCTCGAAGCCCGTCTTGAGCTCGGACGCCACAGGGGTGACGCCGCTCTTCTGCAGATCCATGATCACTTCTTTGGCGCGGAGCAGGGTCTCGCGGAGCGTGCCGGTGATCTCGGTGAGATCGCCCTTGGCGGTGCCTACCGACTGCTTCGCGCGGGCTTCGAACTGCTCGAGGTCGATGCCCCAGCCTTTGAGGGTTTCTTTTACGGTGTTGTTGTTGGATTCGTCGGACATGGCGTAAGCATATGTCTAAAGGCTTCGCGGCGGACCCGACGTCGTGGTCGACGTATCCGTCGGCGGAGGCGGTTCGGGCTCCGGCTCGGGCTCCGGCTCCTGCGTGGTCGTAGTCGGCGGAGGAGGAGTAACGGCCGTGTCGTTGCGGAACACGCCGCCGGTGAGCGTGGACTCGGGCGGGGTGTCGGAGCCGGTCGTCACCGGCGGCAGGGCTGCGGTGTCGGTCGGCGCGCCGGGCGTGATGAGGTTTCCGTTCGCGTCGTACATCGGAACCGGCGGCGGCGCCACAGCTCCCGCACCGTGGACCGCGCAGGGATTGCGCGGCTCGGTGCCGGCCTTGAAGGCCATCTGCACGACCATGTTGGCCGGGCAGCTCGGCGTGGCCAGGCCGCCGCTGCTCTTGTCGACCGTCGCCAGGACCACACCGCTCGGCGCGGGGAAGTCGCGGTTCGGCTGGCCGGCGGTGGTGGCGAGCATGAAGCGCGTCCACATCGGCACGGCCGCGTCGGAGCCGGAGAGGCCGGTGGGATCGTTATCGTCGAAGCCCACCCAGGTCAGGGCCAGCGTCTGCGGCGTGAAGCCGATGAACCAGGCATCGCGCTTGTCGTTGGTCGTGCCGGTCTTGCCGGCGGCGATCTTGCGGTAGCCCATGCCGCGCGAGCGGGCCGCGGTACCGTTATCCACCACGCCGCGCATGACGTGCGTGAGGATGTAGACGTCGCGGGCCGGAAAGACCTGCACCGGGTCCATCTTCGTCCCCTCGACCGCCTTGCCGCGGTCGTCGGTG
This sequence comes from Acidobacteriota bacterium, assembly GCA_034665665.1. Taxonomy (GTDB): domain Bacteria; phylum Acidobacteriota; class Thermoanaerobaculia; order Gp7-AA8; family Gp7-AA8; genus DASWOB01. The sequence continues at coordinate 2,164 of JAXDJK010000091.1, read as the reverse complement.
ATGAAGCGGACGGCGTGCAGCGGCACGATCGCCCCCTGCCGCGCGATCGTGGAGTAGGCCTGGGCCATCTCGATGGGCGGGATACCGACCGCGCCGAGGAGGATGGCCGGATTCGAGTCGTCCATCTCCGTCGTCACGCCGAGGGTACGGGCCGTCTTCAGGATCGGGGCGATGCCGGTGGCCAGGCCGATGCGCACGGACGCCGAGTTCAGCGACTGCTCCAGCGCCAGCCGGACCGTCACAGGGCCCATGTAGTGGTTGTCGTAATTGCGGGGCTTCCAGTCGTCGCCCCAGAGGCGCTGCAGGACGAACGGCGTGTCGCTGACCGGTGTGGCCGGGGTGATGTTCTGGTTCGAGAGGCTGGGCTCGAAGGCGGTCAGATAGACGAACGGCTTGAAGAGCGAGCCCACCAGGCGCTTCGAGTTGAGGGCGCGATTGAACTGGCTGCGCTCGTAGCTCCGGCCGCCGACCAGGGCCCGGATCTCGCCCGTGGGCACATCGGCGCTGATCAGCACACCCTGCAGCGGGCCGTCGTGCTTGCGCAGGCGGCTGCTCCCCTTCTCGATGCCGCGCAGACTATTCTCGATGGTGATGGCGGCGGCGTCCTGCGCGGCCAGGTCGATGGCGGTGTAGATGCGCAGCCCGCGGCCGCGGACATCTTCGATGCCGTAGTCGCGCTTCACTTCCTGGAGCACGCGGTCGACGTAGTACGGGATGGACGAGAGGCCGCTCTTCTGGCGGAAGGGCTTGCGCGGGAGCTTGGCGGCATGCGCTTCGTCGTACTGGGCCTGGTTGATCTTCTTTTCCTTCAGCATGAGCTGGAGGACGGTGTTGCGGCGGAGCATGGCCCGCTCGGGGTTGTTGAACGGTGAGTTGTTGTTCGGGCTGTTGATCATCCCGGCCAGCAGCGCGGCCTCGGCGATGTTGATCTCGGAGACCGGCTTGCCGAAGTAGAAGCGCGAGGCCTCACCGACGCCGAGGATGGAGATCGAGCGGTTGCGCCCGAGGTAGATGTCGTTGAGGTAGGCCTCGAGGATCTCCCGCTTCGAATAGCGCGCGTCGAGGATCACGGCCATGAACGCTTCCATGATCTTGCGCTTCATCTTGCGCTCGCTGGTGAGGTAGTAGTTCTTCACCAGCTGCTGCGTGAGCGTGGAGGCGCCTTCGGTCACGCCGCCTGCTTTCACGTTCCGGAAGGTGGCGCGCAGGATGCCGAACGGGTCGACGCCCGGGTGGTGCCAGAAGCGGACGTCCTCGGTGACGACGACGGCATCCTGCAGGTGCTGCGGGATCTGTTCGAGCGCGGCGGGGCTGCGGTTCTCCAGGTCTTCGCTGAGGAGCGACGTCAGCAGCTCCGGCTCGAGAGCGATCTTCTCCAGCGGCCGTGCTTCGCGCAGCGACACGACGGAGGCCACCTGCGACCCGGCGATGGTCAGGCGGACGGGCTGCGCGGGATATTCGCCGCTGGGATGGCGGAAGGCGCGGGTGTAGATGTCGACGCCTTCCGCGGTGGATGCGTACTGGCCCGGCTGGGCGAGCGGCTTGGCTTCGCGGTAGCCGAGGCGGTCGAGCTTTTCGAGCAGGTCATCCTTGCGCATCGCCGCGCCGGTGTTGAGGGGTGTGAAGTCGGCGTAGATGCGCGTCGGGAGGCGCAGTTTGCGGAGCTCGAAGCGTCCGACGGACTGGCGGTAGACCCAGAAGCCGAGAATGACGAACAGCGCCACGAAGACGCCGAAGGTGATGGAGATGGCCTTGAAGACGGTGCGGCGCGTCGGCATGTGCCGGCGGACGCGGGGCTTCGGCGCGGGTGCCGTGGCCGGGGGCTCGGTGCTGTCGATCGGTGGTTCCATCGAGGCGATTGACTCTCTCTCTTGCGCCGCGCGTTATTGCGCGACGACCTGCAGGTTGCGTCCGCCGCCTTTGCCATCGCGGCGGTAGGAATGAAAGACCGATCCTTCACAACGCGTGCAGAGACCGGAGTCGGAGATCCGGTCGCAGGTGAAGCCGCGGTGACGAAGGACGTCGGCGGTGAGGGCGGCCAGGTCGATGTGCGGTTTGGCGTGCGAGCGATCGACGAAGCGTTCGGCGCCTTCGTACGCGGCGGTGAATTCGGCGACCACTTCCTCACCCACTTCGAAGCAGCAGACGCGGATGGTGGGGCCGA